>CAWULI010000076.1:0-4364 GCA_963923155.1 uncultured bacterium | reverse complement strand
TTGGGTCAAGCGCTTCTTACAAAGCGAATGGGTAAACCAAGAATCATCGCTGAAACTGGCGCCGGTCAACATGGAGTCGCATCAGCAACTGCGGCAGCGCTACTTGGCCTTGAGTGCGTGGTGTACATGGGCGAAGAGGACACCAAGCGGCAAGCGCTAAACGTGGCTCGCATGAAATTACTTGGTGCGGAAGTAGTTCCGGTAACAACTGGCTCGCGCACCTTGAAAGATGCGATCAATGAAGCGATGCGCGATTGGGTAACAAATGTCGAGACCACGCATTACTTACTAGGAACTGTTGCTGGCCCACATCCATTTCCAGAAATGGTCCGCGATTTTCATAAGATCATCGGCGAAGAATCTCGCGAACAGGTCTTGCAGTTGACCGGAAAACTTCCGGATGCGGTTTTGGCTTGCGTTGGTGGTGGATCTAATGCAATCGGAATCTTTCATCCTTTTATAAACGATACATCGGTCAGACTTATTGGACTTGAAGCCGGGGGAGATGGCATCGAAACCGGACGCCATGCCTCTTCTATAAGTGGTGGTTCTGTTGGAGTATTACACGGAACTCGCACCTATGTATTACAGGATGCAAATGGCCAAACGGTCGAGTCACATTCGATCAGCGCAGGACTTGATTATCCAGGCGTCGGCCCCGAGCATGCGATACTCAATGACACTGGTCGCGCAGAATATAGATCGATAACAGATAGCGAAGCGATGGAGGCCTTTGCGCTTTTATCAAAGAGCGAGGGCATCATCCCTGCGATTGAAACTGCACATGCACTTGCTGGCGCAATAAAAGTCGGCAAAGAGTTGGGTCCTGATGCAATTCTCTTGATAAATCTCTCTGGCCGCGGAGATAAGGATGTGCAGACTGCTGCTAAATATTTCGGGATCGATTTGGAATGAGCGCACTAGACAAACTCTTTGAAACTCCGGGAAAGAAATTAATCGGTTACCTTCCTGCAGGTTATCCAACTGTGGCAAATGCCAAAGAGGTAATTTCTGCGATGGTAGATGGCGGGGTTGACGCGATCGAAGTTGGTTTTCCATATAGCGATCCGGTGATGGATGGTCCAACTATTCAAGCAGCTGCAGATCAAGCTCTTGCAAATGGCACTAGTGCTAAAGATGTAATGGAAACTTTGGAATATGCCGCTGATTTGGCCCCATCGGTCGTCATGACCTACTGGAATCCAATCGAGAGATATGGTGTCAGTAATTTTGCTCGTGACTTAGCAAATGCTGGTGGTAGTGGCACGATCACACCAGATTTAACTGTTGAGGAGGCGCAAGCATGGTTAAGCGCCTGCAATGAGAATGAAATCAATCCGATCTTCGTGGTTGCGCCGAGTAGCAACGATCAACGTTTACAGAAAGTTGTTAATTCGGCAGGTGGTTTTGTTTACGCCGCATCCTTGATGGGTGTTACCGGCGCTAGAAATCAGATCTCAAATGCCGCAGAAGTTCTAGTAAATCGAGTTCGCAAATTCACCAAGTTACCAGTCTGCGTCGGACTTGGTGTATCGAATTCAGCACAGGCAAAATCCGTCGCAGATTATGCGGATGGTGTTATTGTCGGTAGCGCCTTTATCAACGCGCTTAATGGCGCTAATGACTTCAAGAGCGGCGTCGTTGCAGTAAACAAGTTAGCCAAAGAGTTGAAGGTGGGAATCTCATGAACATGATTAAATCTCTCTTTCGCCTAGGGTGGTTTGGACTTATCTCTCGTATCGTTCTGGGCGGTGTTTTATTTGCCGCTGGCTGGATAAAGGCATTTAAATTCGATGAATCACAGATGGCGGTCCGGGCCTACGATGTTTTACCGGTTTCTGTGGCCAATACATTAGGAATCATCTTGCCTTGGCTTGAGATCGGCGTTGCGATCCTTTTGATATTAGGTGTTGCGATTCGCCCGGCGGCGCTTTTTAGTGGTGTGCTGATGTTGTTATTTATCGCAGCAATCACCCAAGCCGGCCTTCGCGGACTCTCTATTGATTGTGGCTGCTTCGGGGGCGGCGGCGCCGTCGAACCGGGAAAGACCAAATACCTGCAGGAGATTGCGCGAGATAGCGGGCTCTTTTTGCTTGCGCTATACCTCTATAGATACCCTCTGACCAAGTTTGCTTTGGAAAAATTAGAATCCATATCAAAACCCGAATTAGATCAAGATAAAGAATAGTTCCACGGAAAGGCAACAGTTGATGGCAACTTCGAAGAAGAAAGACAACGGCACCAGAAATCTTGTTATTGGAATGGTCGCTTTGGTGGTTGTTGTTGCTGTTGCAGTTTCCTTTGGATCTAATCGCGCGAAGTCCAGCGCTGCTACGCCATCTTCGGTAGAGAAATCTGAAGGATATGGAATCGTCTTTAACAAAGAACTTTCTAATGTTCCAAAGTTAGACATTTGGGAAGATTTCCAATGCCCGGTCTGCCGTAACTTTGAAGCAGTAAACGGCAAGCAGATCCAAGATTGGATTGCACAGAAGAAGGTAAAGGTTGTCTTCCACGTTTTGTCATTTATTGGCGCGGAATCTGCTTATCTAGCAAACGGCGCAGCTTGTTCTGCTGATGAAGGAAAATTCTTGCCGATGCACGAGGCAATTTACGTCAATCAGTCTCAGACTGAGAATTCGGGAATGTGGAGCGCCGAAAACATATTGGCGCTAGGAAAGAAGTTAGGGCTCAGTAGCAAGAGTTTCAGCGATTGTGTCGCTAACGGCCAGTATAAGGATTGGGTGAACAACATTGCTGCGGATGGTAATAAGAAAAATATAAATTCCACTCCAACCGTTTTGATCAACGGTAAAGAGATGGAGCGTAACAACGCCAATTACTTCACAACAGATGGGTTCTCGAAGCAAGTCTTCGGAAAGTAATTGTTTAATCGATTTATCCCAACGCCATCAGTATCTAGTATCTCTGTTGGCCCTTTAACCATTCATTTGTATGCGCTTTGCATCATTATTGGTGTTGCGGTCGCGATTTGGTTAGGTGATAAGCGTTATCGAGCATTTGGTGGCGAACAAGGAGTAATAACTGAATTAGCTATTTGGGTCGTTCCCGCCGGAGTTATTGGTGGTCGCCTTTATCACGTAGTCACTTCACCTGAGAATTTCTTCGGTAGTAAAGGCAGTTTGACTAATGTCGTAAAGATCTGGGAGGGCGGACTCGGAATCTGGGGTGCAATCGCCTTTGGATTCGCAGTTGCTTACTGGAGATATAAACGATTAAATCTCGAAATCCCTTTTTCATATTTGATGGATTCGCTTGCTCCGGGTTTATTGATCGCGCAAGGTATCGGTCGATTCGGAAATTGGTTCAATGGAGAACTCTTTGGTTCGCCATCCAAATTACCGTGGGCGCTTGAGATTCCAACTTGGTTACGACCGACCGACTATGAACAATTTGCTACTTATCATCCGACCTTTCTTTATGAGGCGATCTGCAATTTCCTATTGGCCGCGCTTTTGCTAAGGATTACCGGCAAGATGAAATCTGGTTCACTCTTCTATTTGTACGTCTCGGGGTACTGCAGTTATCGCTTCTTCATAGAGGGAATTCGGATTGACACGGCTCACAAACTCCTAGGAATGCGATTGAATCAATGGGTCGCACTAATTTTGGGGCTAACTTCATTCGTTAAAGTATTGCAAATGCGCAGTTCAGAGTCGTCCAAGAGATAGTATTTAAATATGTCTTTCATTGATATCGACGAAGAGCACCGCGCCCATAAAGCAGGTTGGTTGCGCGCAGCAGTTTTAGGAGTAAACGATGGATTAGTTTCCGTCGCTTCATTAATGGTTGGCGTAGTCGCGGCAAAGCAAAGTGAGAGCGTAATTGTCACAACCGCATTGGCGGGCATCGCTGCTGGTGCTTTATCCATGGCGGTAGGTGAATATGTTTCGGTGCGCTCCCAAGTAGATATAGAAGAGTCAGATCGTGCCATCGAAGCTAAACAACATGCGACCAACCCCGAAGGTGAGTTCTTGGAGTTGGTACAGATTTATATGCAACGCGGTCTTAGTGAGGATCTCGCGAAACAAGTCGCAGAACAGATGCATGCTCATGACGCTCTTGAAACACATATGCGCGATGAGTTAGGCCAATTCGAACATACTAAAGCGCGTCCGGTGCAGGCGGCAATCGCATCTGCAATAAGTTTTACTCTTGGTGGTTTAGTTCCGTTTGCAGGTTTCCATTTGCCGTTGATTAATAGTGATCCAATTCGAATCTTCTTAGTTACGGTATTTGGTTTAGCGATTGCCGGTTACTTAAGTGCTCGTACCGCAGGCACACATTTGGTAAGAGCAACCTTGCGAGTGGTTATTGGTGGGGTCATCGGAATGATCATCACC
>CAWULI010000075.1:0-4414 GCA_963923155.1 uncultured bacterium | reverse complement strand
AGACTGTTTTGGGCAAAGCACTTAAAGGTGTCCGTCGCGAATCTTATGAACTATTCACCAAGGTTTTCTTTCCAACCGGTCCTGGCAAGAATGACCGTGGATCATCACGAAAGCACATCATGGAATCGGTGCATGCATCGCTCAAGCGATTAAATACCGATCACATAGATTTGTATCAATTCCATCGTTTTGATTACGAAACTCCATTGGAAGAATCGCTTAGTGCATTCGATGATCTGATTCGCCAAGGCAAAGTCATGTATATCGGCTTTTCAGAATGGAAAGCATCTGAGATTTCGGCTGCGGTAAAGATCCAAAAAGAGCTGGGTTACAACCGATTCGTATCTAGTCAACCCCAATATTCGGCACTTTGGCGCGTTATTGAAAAAGAGGTGGATCCAATCTGTCGCAAAGAGGGAATCGGGCACATTGTCTGGTCGCCCTTAGCGCAAGGTGTCTTGTCGGGTAAATATTTACCAGGACAGAAAGCGCCTTCAGGTTCTCGGGCGACAGATAAAAAAGGTGGCGCAAATATGATCAGCGGTTGGATGCGTGATGAGGTTTTGACCGCAGTCCAAAAACTAAAACCAGTTGCTGATGCGAATGGTTTAACTATGGGTCAACTTGCAGTCGCCTGGGTATTGCAAAATCCAAATGTTTCTTCAGCGATCATCGGAGCTACCAAGCCTGCTCAGATCAAAGAGAATGTAAAGGCGAGCGGGGTTAAGTTAAGTAGCGAGACTATGTCCCAGATTGATAAGGCTCTGAATGGTGTTATCGAAAGAGATCCGAGCAAGACTCAGAGCCCTAAACAGCGTCCTTAATTAGGCTGTAATTAAAAGCTTTCGCCGCGCTTTACTTGCGGACGCGGTGCGCGCATTCTGCGCATCTGCGTCGCGCGTAAGAAACCGTAAAGTGCTAAGCCTTTAGTTGGTTCATTTGGAAAACGCTCTTTGACCTTCTTTTTGATTCGGCGTCCGAGAAAGAGTCCATCAACAATTGAAATCAAGAGCACCAAATACATCAACAGAATCGAGATCACTGCAACTAGTTGATTGCGAGTCATGGACATAAGCAAAACCAGGAAGATGACTGGCAAGAAGAATTCACCAACATTAATTCTGGAATCAACCAGATTGCGAACATAACGGCGAACTGGCCCGCGATCTCTTGGTGGCAACGCGTTCTCTTCGCCACGCATGAATGCGCTACGAGCGGCCAACCGTTGCATTCGTAGCTCTTCCTTCTGTGCGCGTCTTTCAGCACGGGTCTTTGCCGGCGCAAGTGATGCTCCAGGTTTGATCTCGACATCCTTACGCTTTGGTGTTGGGCGGCCTTTGCCTGATTTCTGTTGGTCACTTGATGTCATGGGCATATTCTTATTACCGAGAGCGTTCTTGTCTAAACCAATGGGAGTTTCGGAGTAAACTCTCGCCTAGGTCGAAGTCCACAGGAGAGAGAAATGACAACCGAAGTAACAAATACCGGTATCAATTTAACCGAGGTCGCATCCGCAAAGGTCGCTTCGCTTCTGGCCCAAGAGGGTCGCGATGATCTATATCTTCGCGTTGCAGTACAACCAGGTGGTTGCTCGGGACTTCGCTATCAACTCTATTTCGATGATCGCCAAATGGATGGCGACGTCGAGCGCAGCTTTGGCAGCGTTAAGGTAAAGGTCGACAAGATGTCAGATCCATACCTAATGGGAGCAACAATCGATTTCGTGGATACCATCGAAAAACAGGGTTTCACAATCGATAATCCAAATGCACAGGGCTCATGCGCCTGCGGCGATAGTTTTCACTAATTCACACAATAATGTGAGCCACCCCACCGGGGTAATTTCTTAAATTCATGCCTCAAATTAAGCCTTTTTAGAGGCATTCACTAAGATTTGCCTATGCAGAAATGGCGCCCGATAAAGCGTGGCCTGCTCTTAGGCGCAGTTCTTTCAATAACCACAATTGCACTTACCGGTTGTGGTTCGGTCTATGGTTACGAATCCGACATCTCTAGCGTCAATGAAACTTCTTGGCATCTTTGGCGCGGAGCTTGGCTTGCTGCTGGGGTTGTCGGCATCTTCACCGCAATCTTGATTTTATGGCCAGTATTTAGACATCGTCGAAAAGAGGGCGATCCTGAGTACCCAAAGCAAACGCAGTACAACATTCCAGTTGAAATCGCTTACACCGTTATTCCATTCATAATCGTTGCGGTGCTCTTCTATTTCACTGCTCGCGATGAATCAACCATCACCGCTAAAGAACCTTCAAAGGTGATGCACACAATTGATGTGACCGGCATTCAATGGTCATGGCAATTTGGTTATCAAGACGGGGGACCAAAAGCGGTAGTAACCGGAACACCGGCCCAACCTCCTACATTAGTTTTGCCACAAGGTGAGCGCGTACATTTCAATATTCACTCGAACGACGTAGTACACGGTTTCTGGATTCCAGCATTCATGATTCAGATCCAAAATCTTCCTGGCGTGACTAACCACATCGAATTCACGGCAAAGAAGTTGGGCGAGTACCCAGGTCGTTGCAACATCCTCTGCGGACGTAATCACTCACAGATGGTTTTCAAAGTGAAAGTGGTAACTCCTTCGGAATATCAAGCTTACGTAGACTCGATTAAGGCAGGCTCATGACGACATATGCACAACCACCAGTAACCGAAATTAAATATGCGCCGCTTAAGCCGACCTCTAAGGGTCGCCTGTTCGTAAAGTGGATCACCACAACCGATCACAAGACGATCGGTTACATGTACTTGATTACCACCTTTGCCTGGTTCTTATTCGGTGGCATCTTGGCGCTCGTTCTTCGTAGCGAATTAGCTCGCCCAGGCATGCAATTCCTATCTAACGAGCAGTACAACCAGATTTTTACGATGCACGGAACCATCATGCTCTTGATGTTCGCAACTCCGCTCTTCGTAGGTTTTGCAAACGTGATCATGCCGCTACAAATTGGCGCAGCGGACGTGGCCTTCCCGCGTTTAAATATGTTCTCGTTCTGGCTCTTCTTATTTGGTGGCTTGATGGCGACCGCTGGTTTCTTATCGCCAGGTGGTGCAGCATCTTTTGGTTGGACGGCTTATGCACCACTTGCTAATTCGCAATACTCACCTGGAATTGGTGGCGATCTCTGGATCGTAGGACTTGCAATTGGTGGTCTCGGAACAATTTTGGGTGGCGTAAATTTCATCACCACCATCTTCACTATGCGCGCACCCGGTATGACCATGTTCCGCATGTCGATCTTCTCTTGGAATGTGCTTTTAACTTCGATTTTGATCTTATTAGCGTTTCCACCATTAGCAGCGGCGCTACTTGGTCTCGAATCGGATCGTCTATTCGGCACTCATATCTTTGATCCTGCTAATGGTGGTGCGATGTTATGGCAACACCTCTTCTGGTTCTTCGGACACCCAGAGGTTTATATCTTGGCGTTGCCATTCTTCGGAATTGTTACTGAAATCCTTCCGGTCTTTAGTCGTAAGCCGGTATTCGGTTACAAAGGTTTGATTGCGGCAACTATTTCTATCGCAGCGCTATCGGTCTCAGTTTGGGCGCACCACTTGTTCGCAACCGGACAAGTGCTTCTTCCATTCTTCTCTTTCATGACATTTTTAATCGGTGTGCCAACCGGAGTTAAGTTCTTCAACTGGATCGGCACCATGTGGCGTGGTTCCGTCTCGCTAGATACTCCAATGCTCTGGGTAATTGGCTTCTTGATCACCTTCTTATTCGGTGGATTGACCGGAATCATCTTGGCCTCACCGCCACTTGATTTCGCAGTATCTGCCTCATATTTCGTCGTAGCGCACTTCCATTACGTGATCTTCGGAACCGTGGTCTTTGCGATGTTCGGTGGTTTCTACTTCTGGTGGCCAAAGATGACCGGAAAGATGCTCAATGAGCGTCTTGGCAAGATTCATTTCTGGACTTTGTTCTTCGGTTTCCATATGACCTTCTTGGTGCAGCACTGGCTGGGTATCAAAGGAATGTCTCGTCGTTACGCCGACTATTTACCAACGGATGGGTTTACCACTCTAAACATGATCTCGACCATCGGATCATTCTTGTTAGCACTTTCAACCATTCCATGGTTTATCAATATCTGGATCACTCGCAAGACCGAACCAGTTGGCGTAAACGATCCTTGGGGTTACGGTCAATCACTTGAGTGGGCGACCACCTGTCCGCCACCAAGACATAATTTCTATTCGATGCCACGAATCAGATCAGAACGTCCGGCGTGGGATGTAAATCATCCGGAAGCTCCGATCGAGGGACATTAATCATGAAAACTTCTTGGATTCTATTTTTTGGCATCGGAATCTTCTATGCGATTATGGCAACAATCTATGCTTCCATTGGTGGAGATCCGGCAGGCATTGCTTGCTT
>CAWULI010000074.1:0-4525 GCA_963923155.1 uncultured bacterium | reverse complement strand
ACCAACAATGCTTTCCCATAATCCTGTAAGCAAAGTGTGCTTGCCCTTGTAATACTCTGCTTCATTTAAAGTCCCCACCGCCCGCATGGCGGCCGCCTCCGTGGCATGATCTAACGCACGTTTTGAAGTAGCTATTACCCCAAGATCCGTAATAACCATCAATGCAGATAACGCTGCTATAAATAATCCAATAATCAAAATTGAGATTGAACCGCACTCATCCCGCGCAAAATCTCGAATTCGCACTACGGTATCCAACTTATCCTTTGCCACTTAGAGATATATTCAATTGCTTGTGCGCTCACTTCACGCGTTTGGTTATCTAATCGCATCTTTAGCATCGCCTGAACTTTCCCACCAGGTGACAAACAAGGGCTTTGCGAGCAGATAAAACTTAGATTCATGGACGAAATTTGGTTCTCAGTTAGTCCGGATTCTCGAGCGGCAATTCTCAAAGTCTCCTCGGCTCGGAAATTGGAAAAGAGGGGATTATCCGATGTTATGTAGGCGCGAAGTGACTCTCGTACTAAATTGCGCGCCAGAATTTCAGATCCACTCAAATCTGAGAAGTTATTAAGAAAAATTAGAATCGGCAGGAATAACGGAATTGCTAAGACCACAAATTCAACCGATGCGCTTGCTCTCTCATCACTTAAAAATTTCCTTATTTTGAAATCTAACACACCCAATATCCGCCTTTGCACTTCTCCGGTTCCTCGATTAGAGCTACGCCTTTTAAGTTCAATTGCCTACCACTTAAAAATTTTGAGACCCAAGGAAAGATTTGAGGAATCTCGCGTTTTTTAGTGACAATCAACATTCTCAATTCATCGAAAAAGTCATAAGAATTTAGCTTTACGAGCCTATCTTCGCTAAAGACTTGTTGCTGAGTCGCCTGAGCACTAGCTCGATTTTGCACCATGGTTAGATCAACATTTCTAAAGTTAACCGTTACTATCAACTGCAAGGTGGCTAAAAAGAGGGTAATCAATGGGATTATCACAAGTGCGCTTTCTACGTTACCGCTTTCATCCTTGAATATATTAATTACCCTGCTCTTCACTGTGGTTCTATCTAATTCCATTCATTGCATCCAATGAGTTTCTAAGAATGGCGGTGAGTTTTGGACTTGCAATGGCCCAAATAGCTGTAACGAGTCCCGTCGTCATAAGCACCACAAGGACCCAACCTGGTACATCCCCACGTTCATCTTTGATTAGATTTAGTAATCGATCTTTCGCGGCAAGTCTCATTTTTATTAAGTGCAGACCGAATCTCTCACTAGTCTCCATATTTCTCCTATCTTTATGTTTTTCGCTTTTGCTTTTGTTTATCTTCTTCACTAACTAGTCACCTCTGCCTAGCTAGTGAAGAAGCTAAGTTGGTTAATAGATGGCCAGAGTGCAAATAGCACTGATATCGGGAGAATTAAAAAGACGATTGGAATCATCATCGTGGTCTCCGCCTTACCGGCTTTATCCATTACCAAGTTCCGTTGGTTTAATCGCGCCTCTGCGACGTGCCGATGAAAAACCTCAACGATAGGCGCACCTCGAACCATCGCCATCACCAATGCATCGATAAAACGTCTGATGGTGTTTGATTTGAGCGACCTTCCCATCTGGTCGAGCGCCTCATGAAAAGGGATTCCATTTCTTACTTGGAAGACAACTTTTCTAAATTCTTCAGCCAAAATTGAAGTTGATTTTTCAGAAACCCTAGAGAATGCGCTAATCGGAGGTTCTCCGGCCGCAATTGCAAGTGTCAACATTTCAATAATTGCTGGAAATTCCGCCTCAATATTTTCACGATGTTTTTTAACCTGTGAATCTAAATAGCGGTCATAAAGTAGAAAGACCATAATTCCAATAAATGCACTTAATCCGAGTGCAGTTACCAGATTAATTATTAATAGCGCTGCAGCAATTAATGGGACCATACCCATAGAAACTGAAACTAAAAATTGGTTGAGTCGAAATTCGCCATAAGTATGTATGCTCCGATTTCCAAGCTCATCAAGTCGTTCTCGAATTTTGGTCTTATCTTCCGACTTCTCGCTAAATTTCAAGAATTGAGTCCGATATTGATTTATTGGTATATCAAGCCAAAGCGCGATACCAATCAAAGTTGCGATGATTGGCACAAACAAGATAATCCAAGACATGTTAGTTCTACCCAAATACTCGTGGCGTTGAAGGTAATTTCGAAATCTTGGTCATCCAGATATAAGCGATCAGAGTCATCGCCACGCCTGCGATTAGAATAGAAATACCAGAAGCAGAAGCAAAGGCCTTTGCCGTACCTTGTTGAGTCCCAATAACCATCAATAACAGCCACGGGGCGGCGGCGGAGATGTGTGCGGAGTTCTTAATCCAACCATGTTTGATTGAGATCTCCTTACTGAGAGCTAAATCCTCACGTTGAAAGGAACCCAAAGTGCGTAAGGTACTTAGCAATTCGCCGCCGCCCAGGGTTCGGGATAGGAGAAGTGCTTCAAAAATCTGATCGCTTCCGTGATGGGAGAACTTAAATTTAAGTTGATTGATCGCATCTGCGAATTCAGAACCTTGCCGCAACGAGTTCCTAAAGTTCGCGAAATCCACCCTGATAATTTCTGGTCCGCGTTCAGCTAATCCTGAGATGGATTCTGAGATTGATAAACCAGAATATAGACCGGCTATCAGATGATCTATTACTTCCGGCCAAACCTCTGAGAGTTGTTGAATACGCTTCGCTTCTCGTTGCTTCATTAATTGATAGGTGAAGAAAGCTGCCAACAATGCCAGCGCTAATCCAATAGAAAGTGAACCAGTTATACCCACTACCAGAAAGAGTGAGAGCGCACTAATTAGCGCGATACTGGTTTTGGAATCCAAAACCTTTCTCATATACCTCCCCATTCCATTTAAAGACTGTTTCTACTTCGACTCGATCATTTTCGACACGGCCAGTGACTCTAGAAATCTCTAATAAACGGCGATTTCCATCATGTAATAAGCCAACATGAACGATCAGATCTAGTGCGGATGCAACAGTTGGAGCGATGAATTTCTGTGAGATATTTTCACCAGCAAGTAATGGCAAAGTTTGTAATTTGAGCACGGCATCACGACTTGAATTTGCGTGAATAGTTCCCATTCCGGGCAAACCAGAATTAAGTGCGATTAATAAATCTAATGCTTCTGCTTCGCGGACTTCACCGACGACAATTCTTGACGGTCTCATTCGTAGAGATTCTTTGATTAAGCGCCTAAGTGGAATCTCGCCATCACCTTGAATATTTACGCCTCGAGTCTGCATTGCGATTACGTCAGGAAGCGAAGGACGCAATTCGAAAACTTCTTCAACTGTTATTACTCGTTCATTTGTGGGAATCGCTGAGACTAGTGCGTTTAACATGGTCGTTTTTCCTGCTTGTGTGGCACCGCTAACCAGGATATTTGCGCCGTCAAAAACTTCCGTTTGCAAATATTCACAAATTTCCGTGTTGAGTACATTTAATTCAACTAAATCTGCAAGTTCTAAGTGTCGAAGTAAATGTTTGCGAATATTTACTGCCCAATGTTCGGCGGTGATCTCTGGGATGGTTACATGTAATCTGGAGCCATCTGGTAATCGAGCATCTACAAATGGCTGCGAAAGATCCAAGCGTCGACCGCTCCACATTAATGCTCGCTCAACGATATTTTTTACTTCATCGGCAGTGAGCAGTAGATTGGTTAATTCGCTCCGCCCATTTCTTGCAACAAAAATGCGCTCGGGTGTATTAATCCAAATCTCTTCGACGCTCGGATCACTTACAAAGGGGAAGAGCGGCCCATAAGTAATCGAAATATCGATATCACTGCCCACTGACGACATGCGGAGCAGGGTAGGTTTAAGGAATTTAAGACAAATGCGCCGGGATTAGTAGTTGTGGATTTTCAATTTCTTTTAGTAATTCTTCTACGCCTTTAGTTCCATCCGAAATTGCCCACGAGTAAGAGAATTTTCGTTTCTCCACATGCTCCACCCTGCTAACCATTGATAAACAAGCTTCGCTGATATTGGCATCAAATCTCAAAAGTACGACAAATTCATATCGTGCTAATCTTGCGATCAAATCATGCTGGCGGACGGTCTGTTCAAGTTCATTTGCAAAAAATAGTAACTGGTCGAGATTCGTTTCAATAGGCAATTGAAATTTAAGCAATGCAACGTTATGTCCTTCTCGTTTTGCAAAAGAAATTTCTCGAGATAAAGTTTCGTAGAAAATTGGAATTGAGTAAAAATGAGTCAAGAGATCATGGAACCCATCTATTGATGATGGTGGGCCAACTTCTAATTTCAACTCGACTTCATGATCTTTGCTTAAATCGTTCGGTAGACTATTTTCCATGATCAATCTTCAATCTAAGGCTTGGCGTGCAACCATCGCGGCTGCCCTACTCTTTGTAGAAGCGTGCATAGTGCTATCCCTAGATTTGTATTTGATCTTCCAGAATTACTTTGCAGATAATGTCTCTGATCGCCATGCGCTGCTCGG
>CAWULI010000073.1:0-4557 GCA_963923155.1 uncultured bacterium | reverse complement strand
CGTTCGACATGGCGCGGATGTAGCGGTACCAATTTGCGCGCTGAATCCAAGATATCTGCGATCGGCCCATCTTGCGGGTCCAACATCCTTACCCCATTGGTGATGATTGCAGGCAGATCATGATCGCGGGCAAAACCCAACATCCGCGCGGCATGATTGGTCGATCTCGGGCCATCACCGGCTACTAAGTGCGAGGTGCATTCGATTACCGATTCGGCGAAGAAAGCTCGGTATTTATTAAATTCAATTAGCGCTAAATCACTACGGTGTTTGGTGATCAGATCTGCAATCGAAGATTCTGGGCCATGTAAGAGAATTAAATTTTTAGTGTACTGAGCCAAATCTGATGATTGATCTGTTAATTGTGCAAGATTTAAAACTGGCGCACTACTATTTTTACGGTCTTTACGTAGCGCACTTAATAATCGACAGAGCGAGCGCCAGCCGCCATCTGATTGGGCCAATAAAGTGACTCTAGATTTATTATTAGATTTATCCAAAGCTAAATTAATTCCGACAATCGGTGCGATACCGAGCTCTTGGGTTGCTTGTACGAAACGAATCACACCCGCTAATGAATCGCGGTCGGTAATGGCAAGCGCTGGTGCGCCAAATTGTGCGGCGCGCTCTACCAACTGGCGCGGTTGCGCGGTGCCATATTTAAATGAGAATGCGCTAGCGCACGAGAGGTGAATAAACATTTTTAATAAAGATTAAACAATCCGAATTAACCACTTACCAGTTGCATCATCGCGCTCTAATTCGAAGGTAGTTACCGATCCGATTGGCGCTGCTTCGACGCGCCAAATTGCGCGAGCGTTATCGTCAGGGCGATAGATGCCATCGCTGATTCGATTCCACCAACCGCCGGCTTCGCACCAACGAGTCAGCACGTTATGGATTCGAAAGCGCTTGCCGCGGAAGGTGAACTCGATGGGGGCTCCGCCATCGCTCTCTACCTCAATCGGGCTTACAGGGTTATCGAACATTTGTTCGAAAGATAGTCCTACCTTCCGACAATCCGCAAGCGTGCAAGGCCCCGCAGCGGACACGCCCATACCAAGCGGTAATTTAGTTGAAACTTCAACTATCCCCTACCCTATGCAGGTAGGTAAAAACCTAAGACTAAAAAAGAAGATACAAGGAGAGATAAGTGAAAGCAGTTCTAGCAATCGGACAGGTGCTCTTTGCCCTGATCTTTATCAACTCAGGAATCGGCCACCTAACAAAGTTAGATGCAATGACCGGATATGCAAAGTACAAGAAAGTCCCAGCTGCCAAACTATCGGTACTCGTTAGCGGCCTAATGATTCTAGTAGGCGGCGTATTCGTAGGTCTTGGTATCTATGCAGATCTAGGTGCATTGCTACTTGCGATCTTCTTGATCCCAACTGCATTCATGATGCATAACTTCTGGAAAGAGAGCGATGCAACTGCAAAGATGAATGAGACCATCGCATTCTTCAAGGATCTATCCCTTGCTGGTGCGGCACTTATCATCTACGCCCTAGTTTCAGGTGGCGCAGAACTTGGTATCAATATCACCAAATCATTCTTTTAAATAATTAACTTAAAACACCCCTGGCAGAGATGTCGGGGGTGTTTTATTTTCTCTACAGTAATCCGGTGATAATCGAAGCGTTAATAGCGGGTTCGGCGATTGGCGCAGTACTTGGATTTGTAGGCGCTGGTGGAGCAATGTTGTCTGTACCGCTCTTGGTCTATCTATTCGATTTTCCGGCACACCAGGCATCAGTTGCTGCGCTCGCAGTTGTGATTGTGGCTGCGCTAGCTGGTCTATACCCAAGGTATAAAAAACGTGATGTATTGGTTAAAGAGGCCTTCATCATTTGGGCAATTGGAACTTTCGCGAACATTCCAGCTGCCAATCTAGTTAAACACTTAAGTGATGGAGTCTTGCTTACAGGATTTAGCGCGGTAATAATCTTCGCTGGATTAACCATGCTCCAAAAGCCAGTTAGCGCTCCCGAGCGACCGATACCGCTACCTATGCTTATTCTGCTCTCATTGGTAATCGGCTCGATTACTGGTCTTTTCGGAATTGGCGGAGGTTTTCTAGCAGTTCCAGTACTAGTCCTCGCTTTTAATACCCCACAAAATAAAGCGGCCGGAACTTCACTCCTGGTGATCGTTTTAAATTGCAGTACCGCGCTTTTAGCCCATCAAAGTAGTTGGAGTGAGATTAAATGGCGAATCCCACTGCTGATGGGAATCAGCGCAATCGCAGTCGGACAATGGGCTGGTAAGAGCGCATCCAAAGCTAATCCAGTTATATTGCGAAGAGCTTTTGCGATACTGCTTTTTGCACTTGCTGCTTTTACTTTGATTAAAACTTGGCTCTCTTAAAAACTAATTAATGGCTTTTACGGACACATAACGAGCTTGACGACCGACAAGTAACAAGATCAAGACCAGCAAGCCGAAAGCAATCGGCAAAGTAGTAAGTTCTGAAATGCCTCCGATTAGCGTTGGCCCGAAGAAATTAGCCGCAATCGCGATCAAAGATACGCGCGCCATTCCTACAGAAGGTGCGATTCCAGGAACGCTCATAGCAGCTAGGTTAAATGCTGGAAAGAACGGCCCCATACATAATCCAGTGATACCAAATCCAATACAGAGAATCGAAACCCCTAACCATGCGTTAATGCTCGACATAGGAATTCCAATTATCAAACTTACGCCAAGTGAGATACCGGCAATGTAACCCCCATATTGCACCGTCTTTTGATGACCCCATCTTTCGAACCAACGGTCACCTAAGAATCGACTTACGATCATTCCTAACGAATAAACGGTAGCTGCTGCCGCGGTTGCACCTTTGGCTACATTCATGTGCTCCTTTAAAAGGATGCCACTCCAATCATAGATTCCTGCTTCTGGGATAAAGGAGGCCATCAGTCCAATACCTAGCGCCCACAAAGTGATTACCTTCTTACCGAAGAGCGGAATCTTCGCATCCGTGCTCTCGTGCGCCTCACCTTTATGTCCATCCAAATCTGCTGGCAATAACCAGGTAATGGTGAATTGATAACAAACAAATGCGATCAACGCGAGCGATTTTAAATGTTCTGATGGCGTCAAGATACGTGCCAAGATTCCGCCAACCAGGGTTACGGCGAAAGCACCAATGCTCCACATGGCATGGAATGAGGACATATAACGAGCCTTGGTTAATTTCTCGATCGCCATTGCTTGCACATTCGCTGCTACATCTAGCGCCGCGAATGAAAGTCCAGTTAGAAGTAAACCAATCACCAAAGTACTTGAACCGTGTGCGCTACCCATGGTGTAGATACCGATTGACATGGTTATCGAAGTAAGTCGCATGAAAGTCCTGCTTGCAATTAAATGGATAGCGCGACCAGAGATTTGTGCACCAAGTACCGATCCAAGCGCACCAGCTAAGATGATAAATCCAAAAGCGCCATCACCGTAATTCAATTGCTCTTTTATTTCAGGGATTCTTGGTACCCAAGCCATTGAACTGATTCCCATCACAAAGAATGTGGCCCAGAGAAAATTACGAGCACGAATTGCAGAATTGGCAGATTGCGCTGTGCTGCTCATGGTTTTACTCTAATCTAAAAGAATATAATCGCCGCTATGGATGGCGTATTAGAACGTGGGCCGGTAAAACGAGTCTCCGAGGCGCTCTCCGCAAATCAGATGGGCAAGGTTCATGTGCTTGCTGAAACTGCCAGAACCGCACAAGATGCTGCCGCGGCGCTAAGTATCGAAGTTGGTCAGATCGCATCATCTTTGATCTTTCGCTCTCCCGATGGCGCGCCAATCTTGATAATTACCAGTGGCCGCCATCGAGTTGATACGGAATTGGTCGCGCGTAACCTGGGATTTACTCATTTAGATCGCGCCGACGCTAATTATGTAAAAGAGTTAAGTGGCTTCTCTGTTGGTGGAGTGAGTCCGATTGGCTGGACCACCACTATTGACCATATTTATATTGATGAAGCGCTTGATAGTTACGATCAAATCTGGGCAGCTGCCGGACATCCACATGCGGTATTTCCTACCACTTTCGATGAATTAAAGCGCGTTACCTCTGCCGTTCCACTTACGGTTGGAGATTGATGTCGATACGTCAATACAACCCCGGGCGAAATCGCCGAGGTCGAATCTCGGTGGCCGCCGAGCGTTTTCTTTATTTCAATTTATTTCTAAGTATCGTTGCGCAAATATCGTTTCTCTTTAATAAGAGTGCAACTTCCCTTTTGATCGCAGCGCTATCTGGGTCGGTCTTTTCTTTGGCCCACGCCCAACTTGCATATGCAAAACGCTATTTCTGGAGCTATCTTATTTTTACCTTGGTATTCGGTTCGGCCATCGAATACACCTCAATCAATACGGCTTGGCCTTTTGGCGAACTTAAATATGAAAACCTTGGCCCGGATCTATTGGGACTACCAATATTGATACTGGTCTTATGGTTAGCCACAATCCATCCGCTTTTAATCCTGGCCAGAAGAATCGCGCCTAATTGGGTCTTGCTCTCGGGTGCGGCTGCCATCACTTCATATC
>CAWULI010000072.1:0-4576 GCA_963923155.1 uncultured bacterium | reverse complement strand
TTGGTTAGCGCTTCGAAAATCTGGCGCGGTGATGCTGGAATTGCAGCGGTAGAGACAACATTAATAACTTTACGAATCGGGCCTATCGCAACGCCTGGCGAGACACCGATGCCAGTTAACTTGGTAGCTGCAGAACTCATAGGGCGAGAATTCTATTTTCGCTTTAAAAGTTTAACAATCTAGCATTAATCACATATGTCAGCGCTGTTTTTTACCGCTAAGCCAAGAATGAAAATACCAATAGCCCGTTACGTAAGTTAGCGCAATCGCGACTGCCAGCCAGCCAAATTTAAACCAATCAAGCGCCGCCGGCAGCGGAGCGATAAACCAACCAATACCCAAGTTCTGCATTAGCGACTTAACTTTGCCGCCTCGATTAGCGGGAATTACCCCTGAGCGAATTACTGCGCCGCGAAAGAGCGTGATGCCTACTTCGCGTATCAAGATCGCAATAGTGGCCCACCAAGGAAAGCGACCTTGAAGCGACATCGGAATCATCGCAGACGCGATTAATAACTTATCTGCAATTGGATCTAGGAATGCGCCAAATTCAGTTACTTGTTGGCGCGACCTGGCTAGTTTGCCATCCAACACATCGCTAAATGCAATCGAACCGAAGATCAGCCAGCTAATCAGATGCCAGAGCGTGCCATCGAAATAGAGGGTCCAGATCGCAAATGGAAGAACTGCGATTCTCGCGACGGTGATTTGATTAGGCGTGATCTTCATGGCGATTAAATGATACGACCAATTAAATCGGCACCAGCTGATTCGGTGATAACGGCGCTAACCCATTGCCCTGACTTGAGATTGGTATCACCTTCAAAGCCAACTGTGCCATCTACTTCGGGGCCTTGGAATTCTGCGCGACCTTCTTGTAACTCTTCATCATCAATTAATACTTGGACCTGCTCCCCGATCCGTGCAGAAGCCCGAGCAGAGACCGCGTTATCGGCGATGGTGGAGAGAATCGAGACGCGTTTGGCGATTACCGATTCATCTAATTTGTTCTCCATATTTAAAGCTTCAGTGCCATCTTCATCGGAATAACCAAAGACGCCGACGGCATCTAATTTCGCATCTTCGATAAATCGGCAGAGTGTTTCGAAGTCACTTTCGGTCTCGCCTGGGAAACCGACAATGAAATTACTACGAATTCCTGCATCTGGTGCCAAGGCGCGAATCTGGCTGATTAAATGCAAAAACTTCTCGCTATCACCAAAGCGGCGCATCGCACGTAAAACATCAGGTGCGCTATGTTGAAATGAGAGATCAAAATATGGTGCGACTTTCTCGTTCTCAATCATTGCTTGAAGCAAAGTCGGACGCATCTCGGCTGGTTGCAGATATGAAAGTCGAATTCGTTTTACGCCATCGATTTTCGAAAGTTCCGGCAATAATTTCTCCATCGCGCGTAGATCACCAAGATCCTTGCCATAACTGGTGGTGTTTTCAGAGACCAAGAAGAGTTCGCTAACGCCATGTTCTGCCAACCATTTCGCCTCTTCGATGATCTCAAGTGGATGGCGCGAGACAAATGCGCCGCGAAATTGCGGAATCGCGCAGAAGGAACAACGGCGGTCACAACCGGAAGCAATCTTTAATGGCGCCCATGGATCATCATTAAGTCTTTGGCGCGCGAAACTTGCTTTTACTGCAGCCATCGAACGCGCCGCAGGTGCAATTGGCAATAACTTTCGGCGGTCCTGCGGTGAATGTGGCGTTGGCTTATGGCCCGACAAAATATCGCCCAATCGAGCAGAGATCTCTTGATAATCATCAAAAGATAAGATGCCATCTGCCTCTGGTAACGCGTTGGCTAACTCTTCACCGTAGCGCTCGGCCATACAACCCACTGCGACCACCGCTTTAGTTACGCCATTACTTTTTAATGAGTTTGCCTCTAAAAGTGTGTTAATCGAGTCCTGCTTGGCACTTTCGATAAAGCCACAGGTATTAATTACTGCAATTTCAGCCTTCGCAGCATCATCGACTAATTGCCAACCATCACTTGCTAATCGCCCTGCGAGCTCTTCAGAATCAACATCATTACGCGCGCAGCCCAAAGTTATCAGGGCTACGGTCTTTGGCACGCTACGAATTTACCCCATAATTTAGGTCGACCACTTCACCATTGCCACCAACTGATGGGACTTCTTTGCCATTTACCGTGAGTTTGACCGCACCAGCATTACCAATCCGTAACTTAACTTCTTCGGTACTTGAAAAATCGAAGACTTGTCCTTGGCTTGCGCGACCAGAATATAAAGTCACTCCATTCTTATCGCTTACAAATAACCATGAAGAACCATTTACCGCTTCTAACTTGACGCTTACACCGGTACCCGAAGAATAGGAATTAGGTTTTGCTTCTTCGGTGCTGCTGGCACTTGCAGTAGGAGTTGGTGAAGATGTAACTGTCGCGGTCGCCTTTGGCTTTGGGCTACTTGCGGTTTGCTTGAGATTATTAACCGTAAAGGAGATCACGAATATCGCAAAGATTCCAACTACTGAAAAGGTAATCAACTGCTTATTAGTGATCTTGCTCTTCTCTGGCAGTGCAAAAGTCGCGTTATTTTCAACTAACTGATCATGAATGGGCCGTGCTTCTTGGGCGTGTTCGCTATCAAATAGAACTAAGAGCTCTTCACTATTCGCGCCTAGTATGCGAGCGATGCTTCTTAGGTGTCCACGAGCATAAGTATCGCCACCGGCATTTTGGAAATTATTGTTTTCAAATTCAGAGAGTAATGAGGCGCGAATATTAGTCTTGCTTGAGAGTTGATCAATGGTGATGCCGGCGCTCTTTCTGGCATCTACCAGGGCTTTACCTAAAGTCATTTCACCCCTCTCACATTTTGTGAGAGAAGTCTAAAGCGGGTTACTTGCTATCACCTAACGCTTTTTATTCATTCACCCTTACCTTCACCCGCTAATCGCGGATGGTTTCAAGGACTTCGTTCAACTCATCTGGTTTTACCAGGACTAAACGGGCCTTAGACCCTTCCGATGGTCCGACGATTCCGCGGGATTCCATCAAATCCATCAATCGACCAGCTTTGGCAAAACCGATTCTCAATTTACGTTGCAACATCGAGGTAGATCCGATTTGGGTTGTCACAACTAGATGTACCGCTTGAAGCAAAAGTTCTAAATCATCTCCAATTTCATTTACCGAATTGATAGATACTTTTTGAGTAGCGGTGACGTCATCACGAAAACGTGGCGAGAGTTGCTTTCTAACGTGGGCGACTACATCGGCGATCTCGCGCTCTGATACATATGCACCTTGAATGCGAATCATTCTCGAAGCGCCCATTGGGATGAAGAGCGCATCCCCTTGTCCAATTAACTTCTCAGCGCCAGGTGAATCCAAAATTACTCGGCTATCGGCAAGCGATGAGGTGGCAAAAGAAAGTCTTGAAGGTACATTGGCTTTGATAAGACCAGTAACTACATCGACCGATGGGCGCTGTGTCGCAAGAACCAGATGGATACCGGCAGAACGGGCTAACTGAGTAATGCGTACTACGCACTCTTCGACATCTTTGGCTGCGACCATCATCAAATCCGCTAATTCGTCGATAATTACCAATAAATATGGATATGGCTCGAGGATTCGATCGCTTCCTGGTGGTGCGACGACTTTTCCAGCTTTGACTGCCTTATTGAAATCATCGATATGTCTAAATCCAAAAGTTGCCAAGTCTTCGTAACGTAGATCCATTTCCCGGACCACCCATTGCAACGCATCCGCAGCCTTCTTTGGATTGGTGATAATTGGTGTAATCAGGTGCGGGATATTTTCATAAGCATTTAATTCCACGCGCTTTGGATCAATCAAAACCATGCGAACTTCATCTGGAGTAGAGCGCATCATGATCGAGGTGATCATCGCGTTAATCATCGATGATTTACCAGCGCCAGTTGCGCCGGCAACTAATAAGTGCGGCATCTTGGCCAAATTAGCGCAGATAAAACTACCTTCTACATCTTTGCCAAGTGCCACCAACATCGGATGCATATCTTGGCCCGCGACATTAGATCTAAGCACATCACCTAAGGCCACTATTTCTCGGTCGCTATTTGGGATTTCAATGCCAACGGCTGATTTACCAGGTATCGGTGAAAGAATCCGAACTTCGCTTGAAGCCACCGCGTAAGCGATATTTTTTGATAGCGCAGTTATTCGTTCGACTTTTACTCCGGTACCCAATTCGATCTCATAGCGAGTGACCGTCGGTCCACGCATAAAACCAGTGACTTCGGCATCGATCTCGAACTCAGCAAATAATTCGGTCAAGGCGCTTACCACCGCATCATTTGCTTTGCTCTTGCCTTTAACCGCGGGTCCTGATTTCAAGAGGTCTTGAGGTGGCAGTAAATATTTACTATCCGGAGTAAGCATCATCTGCACTGGGCGTTTGGCAGGTGCAGTCGAAGGATGTGCTTTAGGTATTTCTACTGTGTACTCATCATCAAATTCATCTTCGGCGGGTGCTTCGTAATCTTCATCCTCGAAATCATCATCTTCATCTTCATCATGGTCTTCAAATTTAGAGACTAAGGGCGATTC
>CAWULI010000071.1:0-4603 GCA_963923155.1 uncultured bacterium | reverse complement strand
GCAATAAGAGCATCAACCTTGCTATCTTCATCGCGGATCATGATCGCAGGCTTCTTATCCGCTAAGAATTTTTCTAGCTCTGAAACATTGCGGCATTCGATTTGATATCGCTGCTTAGCATCATCGGTGGTGTAGCGACGGCCTACCCAAAGTTCGCCATATTTTGCATCGCGATAAAAAGCATCGGTGTCTCGAGTAGAACGCGGCATGATAAAAAGAATCGCATCGTGCGAATCCCCATTTGGTTCGAGCACCAAAACTGCATCTGGATTTGCTTCGACGCCTTGCACACCGGTGTAGTAAGCGAATGCAGAGTGTGGGCGATATAGATAATAAGAATCATTGCTACGCACTTTGTCTGCCCCAGAAGGTAAGACGATACGTAAACCTTTGAAAGCCTGACTTAAAACCTTGCGACGTTCGACGCAGCTCTTAACAATTGGCGAAAGACCTAAATCACTTAGGGGAATGTTTGCCCAACCTTGCTGCATGAAGGCAGCAAATTTCTCTGAAGGCGCGGTGTCGTGAACACGCTTGGCTTTATTGGGGTTTTCGCTCATCAGATAAGGATACTTCAAGAATCAAGTACCTATAATTCCAACGTGAGCGCTAATAATCAGATGCCATGCGATTTCTGCAATCAACCATACGATCCAGTATCAACTCGTTGGCTATGTCCTCATTGCCATAT
The DNA here is from genome assembly GCA_963923155.1 of uncultured bacterium. Classification (GTDB taxonomy): domain Bacteria; phylum Actinomycetota; class Actinomycetes; order Nanopelagicales; family Nanopelagicaceae; genus ZLKRG08. The sequence continues at coordinate 3,912 of CAWULI010000071.1, read as the reverse complement.
GAAAAATAATTGTTGCGATGGTGCGCCTTGTCCGGCACCGATGATTTCTTCAAATATTCAGAGCGTAAATCTCGAAAATTCCAATTAGTTTTCTGCGGTAAACTTCGCTCTACTGGAGACGTCGCATAGCCCGGTCTAGTGCGCCTCACTGCTAATGAGGTTGACCCCTAAAGGGTCTCGGAGGTTCAAATCCTCTCGTCTCCGCCAGCATTGAATAAGAGCCAACTCTCATTTGGCTATCAAATCTGATTATTGATTGAAACTCTTGTATTAAAGTGCCAAGATCTATTTACAACTTTAAATTTTGGTTAGTAGGTAATAGATGTCAAATAGTTTTGTATTTGTTGCGATGGACAACCATAAAGCGAAGATCTGGAATAAAGGGCTCGATATCGGTGCTAAGAGAATAGATGTGGAAGCCATCGAACCACTTGAAGAGCACGATGCAAGAGCTGGCGAACCCAAAGGTGGAGAGGCGCCAGCGACTTTCTTGGCGGAGATAACTAGCCATCTTAAAGATGCAAACGCCATCCTTTTGATGGGGCCAGGAAAAGGCAAAGCAAGTGGCCCACTACATCTGCGAGATTATTTGGCTAGAAAGTATCCAGATTTAGCCAATCGGATATATGAGATTGAGAATGCAGATATTGCTCACACATCCGACAACGAATTGTTAGCACACGCACGTATTGAATGGGCTCGATTTAAAAATACCCATTAGTTCGAGACCTACCGAACTTATAGAATCGGGCAATGCCTCGTTATTCAATTGCGATCGTTGGTGCCGGCCCTGCGGGTTACTTCGCAGCGCAGGCTCTACAGAATCTGCAAAATGACGAACTGCAATTTTCTATTGATTTAATCGAGCGATTGCCGACGCCTTGGGGTTTGGTAAGAAGCGGTGTAGCTCCTGATCATCCAAAGATTAAATCAGTCTCAAAGGTATTTGAAAAAGTAGCTACGGCTGGCAATGTGTCTCTTTTTGGCAACGTTGAAGTCGGGAAAGACATTTCAATCGATACTTTGACTGATAAATATGATGCAGTTGTTGTTGCTACCGGTACATCAATCGGTAAGAAACTTGGAATCCCTGGCGAAGGGTTAAAGAACTCTTTATCTTCAGCAGAATTTGTCCCTTGGTATAACGGTCATCCGGACTTTGCCGATTTAAATCCGGATCTAAATTGCGATACCGCGGTGGTCATCGGTGCGGGAAATGTCGCGATGGATTGTGCGCGATTACTTGCGGTGGATCCTTATGAGTTAGAACCAACCGATACCGCAGCACATGCAATTGAGGCTTTTAGAAATTCCAAAATTAGACATGTTTACATCTGTGCCCGCCGTGGTGCTGAAAATGCCGCTTTCACTTCACCAGAATTGCGCGAATTGCCGGATTTGGAACATACGAATGTTGTAATTAGTAAGAAGGATATTGAAGGTGCAATTTCGCGAGCAGGCGAGTCGCCAGAGAAGCACGTTAAAAGCAATTTAGATGCGATGTTGGTGATTGCAAACACCCCTAGCAAGTCTCATGATCGCACCATGCAATTTCTCTTCGAACATATTCCGCAATCGATAAATGGCGATGGCAAAGTAGAGAGCGTTACTTTTAAGACACCAAGTGGTGAAAAAAGCATCAAATGTGGTCTGGTGATCTCAGCGATTGGTTATCAACCAAATCCGTATGAGGGCCTGGCGATTGATGGCACAAAATTAGTAAATCAAGACGGTTTAATCCGCGACAACTTGTATGTAGTGGGTTGGGCAAAACGAGGACCGTCAGGGGTGATTGGAACAAATAAATCTGATGCGGCCGATGTAATGAACCTTCTTGTACAAAATCTCGCTAAATCTCCGAAACCGAATTTTGATCTAAATGATTTACTTCACGCAAGAATCGTTTCTCAACCGATTTGGGAGAAGATAAATAATGCTGAAGTTTCCGCAGGTGAACCACTAGGAAAGCCAAGATTGAAGGCGGTTTCTCGCGAAGAATTACTCGGTTTGGGTGAGGTTTGATTCTTTAGTAGTATTCGCAGGCTTTAGAAAAACCAAATATTTAACATATTGCGCCCGTAGCTCAACGGATAGAGCATTTGACTACGGATCAAAAGGTTAGAGGTTCGAATCCTCTCGGGCGCGCTTTATGAAGAAAGTTTTGTTAACAGGCTTTGAACCTTTTCATAAGGCTTCCTCAAATCCCACTCAAGAGATAGTTCGGATAATTGAAAGTGAAAAACTCACTAACGTCAAAACTTTAGTTCTACCAGTTGAATTTGGTAAATCTGGTCAGATTGCATGTGAAGCCATTGATGACTTTAAACCTGATGTGGTATTAGCTTTGGGACAGGCTGAAGGTCGAAGCGATATTACTCCTGAGAAAATTGCCATAAATCTAGATCACGCGCGGATTCCAGATAATGCCGGGAAGATGCCAAACAATGCTGCAATCATTCAAGGTGGTCCCGATGGCTTGTTTTCGACTTTGCCAGTAGAAGATATTGTTACAGCGCTTCAAATGGAGAATCTACCTGCATCCATCTCATTTTCAGCAGGAACTTTTGTTTGCAACAATCTTTTTTATTTAATTCAGTTCCATTGCAAAGGAAAAAGTATTCATAGTGGCTTTGTGCATATACCATTGATGGAAAGTCAAGCTTCCGAATTCCCGGGGATGCCAACTTTAGATATAGATAAAATGGCAACTGCAATAAAAATTATATTACGATTGGTCCAATAGAGACTATTTAGTAGCCTTTTTGGTCTTCTTAACTTTTTTGGCTGGCTTCTTTACAGATTTCTTTACGCTCTTCTTTTTGGTTGTTTTTTTAGCTGCCTTTGCCTTTGGAGATACCGCGGCAGATTTCATCGAAGTCTTGTCTGCTTTAGTTGACTTTGCTGCAGAGGAAGCAGCAGCTTTTGGTGTTGGCGACGCGCTTTCGGCCACTGCGGCTACCGGAAACGCGATTAAAAACAAGGCAGCAACTGCCACAACTTTTCTTTTCATACATACCTCCGTAGATAAAGCATGAGCGCGATTTTAAAGGTCCCGTATGCAAAAATGGTGGAATAGATTGAACGAAACGGGTTGAACATAATGGGTCGTCGATTTGAATACCACTTGCCTGAATTTCCACATTGGCATAAGCCTCATGCTGGCGAATTACGTTCGCCAATATCGTTCGTAGTTTTGATAGTAATTATTTTGCAGCTGACACTCCCAAAAAGTCTTTCTTTAAGTATTCAACCTTGGGTATGTGCACTTGAATTCTTACTTGCGGTGATTCTCTTTGGACTTAATCCAGGGCGCATTAGTCGCCATCGTAAAGAAACATGGGCAATTGGTATAGCGCTGACTTCTGTTATGACTCTTTCTAATGCCGCATCAGCGGTTGAGTTAATCACGGCATTAATAGATGGAACGGTTAAGAGTGCAAATAGTCTGTTGGCATTCGGTGGATCAATTTGGTTGACCAACGTTGTGGTCTTTGGGCTTTGGTACTGGGAATTTGATCGTGGTGGTCCAGGTGCGAGAGCAGAGGCGCTAGATCCATATCCAGATTTTCTTTTCCCACAGATGACGGATCCTGTTTATGCACCTGAGAACTGGACACCAAAGTTCTTTGATTATTTGTATATTTCATTTACAAACGCAAGCGCTTTCAGTCCTACCGACGTAATGCCATTATCCAGATGGGCAAAGCACTTGATGCTTATTCAGTCGGTAATTTCACTAGTTACTGTAGGTCTTGTAATAGCGCGTGCAGTAAATATCTTGAAATAGACTTAATAATTTCTTACTTCATGAATAAGGCATTCAGCCTACGAGTTGTGAAATATAAGCCACCCGCAATGAACACAGCAAAGTAAGCGATATGAATGAAGATTCCGGAATCAACGGTGCCTAAA
>CAWULI010000070.1:0-4609 GCA_963923155.1 uncultured bacterium | reverse complement strand
TCCGATCAAGAATCTAGGTTCTGATCTCTTTCATCTAGGTCGTACTCGTTCAACAATCAATAAACTAAAGGAAGAGAATGCGCGTCTTCGTTCTCAATTGTTATTACAGAAGAATACGCAAGGGCAGAGCACTCAACTAAAAGCCGCCTTGGATTTGGCGGGTAAAGCGCAATGGAAAGTTGTTAATGCCAGAGTTTTGGCGCAAGGCGCGGCAATCTCATTTACAAACACAGTAACAATTGACCAGGGTTCACGCTCAGGTATCAAGAGCAATATGACCGTTGTAAATGGCGAAGGACTTGTTGGAGTTGTTAAATCCGTCTATCCAAATAGTGCAGTCGTATTGTTGGCATCAGATCCTTCATTCAAGATCGGTGTGCGAGTAGCCAGAACTCAAAGTATCGGTATCTTGTCGGGACAAGGAAGTAATCAAGGGGTTTTAGAGCTGCTAGACAACACCAGCACTTTGAAAGCGAAGGATGTGCTCTTAGCGCGTGGAAGTGCGAATAACACACCATTTGTTCCAGGTGTTCCGGTCGGATTTGTAACTAAGGTTCCAAATAGCACAAGTTATGTGGCGCAAGTTGCCGATGTGACTTTCTATGCAAATCTAAATGCACTTGGGGTTGTTTCCGTCGTGGTTTCAGCGCCAGATGCGGATCCACGAAATGCATTGATACCAAAGGCTCCAGTACCAACTCCGATTCCGACCGTAACTATCTATGCCAACCCTTCAGAATCGCCAAGCCCATCTGCAAGTGCGAGTTCTAAGAAGAAATCAGGTGCATGATGTGGCGCCGTGAAGTATTGCTCTCATTTCTGACTTTCGGATTACTTTTTATCTTACAAGAGGGATTTGTCGATCAAATTAAATTACCCCTCGGCGGATTCTCCTTGATTTTATTGGCGGCCTTGATCTGGTCATCAATAAGTGAACCTGAAATTGCGGCAGTAACTGGATTTATCGCCGGTATTTTTATGGATCTATCGCCATCAACGTCAGGGCCATTTGGACATTGGACCTTGGTAATGGTGCTCTCATGCTTTGCAATCTCTTACCTTGGTTACGGCGATGATGCCGTAAATTCAAATCCTGCTGGGTTGATCTTGATGACATCGAGTGCAGTGGTAACAACTTTGATTGGATACTTATTAATCGGCCTAATTTTTGGCTTGAATCTTGGCTCTACTTTACATACGGTTAAGACCATTTTGGGATTTGGCATTTGGAGCGCGCTAGTCGCACCAATCATTGTGCCGTTTATTGCTCGCGCGCATTCGGTGGTCTATTCGGGAATTAAATGAATCAACGTACTCGACTTAGCATCTTTGTAGTCCAAGCATTGATCATTAGTTTGATGGCGGCGCTCTTTGGCAGGCTCTTTTATCTTCAGATAGCTGCTGGGGGAAAATATAAAGATGCCGCACTTAGCATCCAAAGCCGCGACATAGTCGTACCGGCCACCCGTGGTTTGATTGTTGATCAATTTGGAGTGCCGCTAGCTATGAATCGCGTTGGCCTTGCCGTCACAGTTGATCGCACCGTTGTCGATAAGCAGAAAGATAAGGGTTACAGCGTAATCAATCGGGTCTCAAAGATTTTGGGGCTTAGCACCAGCGATGTTTGGCGTCGAACTAGATTATGTGGAGAGATCACCAGTGGCGATAAAAGTGGCTGCTGGGTAGGAAATCGCTTTCAGCCTATACCGATAACGAAAGATGCCGATCCTGCGATTGCGCTACAAATTGTTGAGCGTAGTAGCGATTTTCCTGGCATCAATGCCCAACCAACTGCAGTGAGATATTACCCAGGCACGTTAGGAGCAACTGGCGCACATGTACTTGGTTATATCGGTGCGTTAACTGATTCGGATCTTGCTAAAGATGGTGGCACCAGGTATTACCGTAGCGAATCAATCGGTAAGGATGGTTTGGAACTTCAATACGACACATATCTACGTGGTCGCCCAGGAATTAAGACCGTCATCGTTGATCGAAAAGAATCAGTAACCCAAAAAGCAAAAGACACCGCACCAGTTCCTGGTATGCATCTGGTTACGAGTTTAGATGTTCGAATTCAGGGAGCCGCAGAAGCTGGCCTTGCTACTGCAGTTAAATCTGCACGCGCTCAAGGTTATAGAGCAGATGGTGGCGCCGCTGTGGTCATGGATGTAAATAACGGTCGAGTTTTAGCAATGGCCTCATACCCGACTTATGATCCAAATATTTGGGAGAAGGGTCTAACTGTTGCGCAAGCGAAAGATATGTATAGCGCGAGCACATATGTGCCTGCGTTATCTCGTCCCTTGCAAGGTCTATTCGCACCAGCATCTACCTTTAAAGCAATTTCGATCTTCGCGGCGGTTAAAGCTGGTTATAACTTAAACGCCACTTATGACTGCCCTGGTTTATACAAGGTAGGAAATCGCGAATTCACCAACTATGAATCAAAAGAGTTGGGGCGCATGAACTTGAAGACCGGTATTGCGGTTTCGTGCGACACTCTTTGGTACAAGATCGCTTATGCCGAGTGGTTGAAAGATGGTGGTTTGAGCCCAAAGAGCCCCAGTGATTTCTTCTTCAATGCTGCACATCAATTCCAGTTAGATAAGAAGACTGGAATAGATTTACCAGGAGAGTCCTACGGTCGAATCCCTGATCGCGAATGGAAGTTGAATTACTGGAAGCAGAATAAAGATTTTTACTGTAATTACCAATCAAGAGCGGCAAAGAAAGATTTAACGCCATTCTTGATCCAATTAGCAAAAGAGAATTGCGTTGATGGTGGAGTGCTTCGAGCTGGTGATGCGGTTAACTTTTCAATCGGTCAAGGCGATACCGTGATTACACCTTTAAAGGAGGCGCAGGTTTATGCCGCGATCGCAAATGGTGGCACGCTCTGGCAACCATTGGTGGCAAAGGCAATTGTTAAGACTGATGGCACTATCGTTAAAACATTCACTCCGAAAGTGATGGGCAAGGTTGAGGCGGATTCAACAACTTTTGCTTGGTTGAAAGACGCCTTACATCAGGTAACTATCAATGGAACTGCGGCAGCTGATTTCATTGGTTTTCCAGTGAAAGTTGCCGGCAAAACTGGTACCGGTGAAGTTTTTGGTTTGAATTCAAATGGAACTAAGAAGAATTCCACCTCTTGGTTCGCATCCTTCGCACCGGTCGATAAACCTCAATATGCAGTCGTGGTTATGGTCTCGCAAGGTGGCACTGGCGCGGCGGCAGCGGGAGTAGGAGCTCGACAAATCTATAACACAATCTTCGGAGTAACCGGAAACAAACAAGTTCCAGAGAAAGTAATAAAGATTGCAACTTCGATTCCAAAGATCTCGGCTACCACCAAAGTTATAGAAGCAAAACCAACTCCGTCCATAACTTCAAAGGCCACAAAGCCATGAGTGAATCAGTAAGAAGTTTCACCTACCGCCGCACTCGCCGCAAATTAACTGCAGGCTCTGACCCGCTCTTGAATTTTGCAGTAATTGGGCTACTTATCTTCGGAACATTATTGGTTTATGCCGCAACTCGAAATTGGTATGCCGCGAATGGATTGGATCCGCAATATTATTTAAAGCGCCATGGCATTAATGTGATCATTGGAATCGCGTTGGCATTCGGTGTCACCTTCATTGATTACCGAGTTTTACGTGCATACACACCATTTGTCTGGGGCGCGGGCGTGCTAGGTTTGATCGCAGTTTTGATTCCCGGAATAGGTAGCACCATCAATGGTGCTAGAGCTTGGATTGTTTTGCCAGGCGGATTCTCGTTACAGCCAGCGGAGTTAGCCAAGTTCACGATCATCATCGGTATGTCCATGATTCTGACTGAACGTATGCACGGACAAGATGAAGTACGTAATAAAGATGTTTTGCAGGCGCTTGCAATTGCAGCAGTGCCAGTTGGTCTCATTGCGCTACAGCCAGATATGGGAACCATCTTGATTATCAGCGCGATCGTGGTCACAATTATCGCGACATCTGGCGCGCAGGCAAGATGGGTTGCAATCTTGCTAGTGGTTGCACTGCTTGGTGGCTTCACCGCGATAAAAGCTGGGGTAGTAAGTGATTATCAGTTGAAGCGTCTGCAATCTTTCGTTGATCCAAGCGCCGATACTCAAGGTACTGGTTATCAATTAAGACAAGCGCGCATCACCGTTGGTTCTGGTGGTTTAGTTGGCACTGGTTTATTTAACGGCGCGCAGACCAATGGTCGTTTCGTGCCAGAGCAACAGACCGACTTTATTTTTACTGTTGCTGGTGAAGAGACTGGCTTTCTTGGTAGCAGTTTCATTTTGATCTTGCTTATAACCATAATGATGCGCGGATTTAGCATCGCACGAAGGACATCTGATCCATTCGGAAGATTAGTTTGTGTCGGCGTTGTCGCTTGGTTTGCTTTTCAGACTTTCGAAAATATCGGTATGACATTGGGATTGATGCCCATGACAGGTGTGCCGTTGCCGCTTCTTTCATATGGTGGATCAAGCATGTTCGCAAATATGATTGGAATCGGTCTTTTACAGAATGTACACGCTCGTACGCGCGGATAATGGCGCTTTTGAGCAATTAATGGCATACTTTGCGGTGTCCTC
>CAWULI010000069.1:0-4616 GCA_963923155.1 uncultured bacterium | reverse complement strand
TTCAAAACGCTCTTAGTCCGAACCATTCCACCATAAAAGAAAGCCAGTCCTGGAGTCATTAATAAAACCAAGGCGCTACTTGCTAGAACCCACGCGGTATCTCCGCTATTAAGCACAATATCCATCAGTTTTCCATTTCGAGAGAGGGTATTACTCGACGATGAGTGGATGGAGTCTGCGTCTTATTAGTTACAAAAATCGACCATTTACGTTAATTGGATGATAAGTCGAGGTAAAGAGTGCTTTTACTGGATGTTACAACCTTGTTAACCAACTAGTCCTTGAATGTACTTTTCGGGGTTAAATACCTCGAAATCATCGACGGATTCGCCGCTACCGACCCATTTAACCGGGATATCAAACTTTCGCTCGATCGCAAGCGCGATGCCACCTCGGGCTGAACCATCCAATTTAGTAAGAATAATCCCGGTGACCGCAACAGCTTCGGTAAAAACGGCTGCTTGTGCCAATCCATTTTGACCCGTAGTGGCATCGATAACTAAGAGCACTTCTGAAATTGGTGTGCGTTTCTCTATGACGCGACGGACTTTACCTAGCTCTGCCATCAGGTCAGATTTATTATGTAAACGCCCGGCAGTATCTACAATTAAATTATCGAAACCACCTTCGACGAATTTCGATGCGGCATCGAAGGAAACCGCGGCGGGATCACCATTTGCGGCACCGCTAATAACCTCGACACCAATCTTCTGGCCCCAAGTTCGTAATTGATCAACTGCTGCAGCGCGGAAGGTATCTGCGGCGGCGAGCAAATTCTTACCGGAAAGAAGTTTTGCCAACTTAGCAGCGGAAGTGGTCTTGCCGGTGCCATTTACACCAACAATCAAGATAACCCCCGAATTTGTCACGCGCTCCTTCTTAGAAAGAGCGGCAGATAATTCGTTGGTCAATGAGTCAATCGGATCTAATTTAGACTTGCGAGCCTCGTTAACTATTGATTCCGAGAGTTCGCGACCTAAATCCGATTTCACCAACTCTTGGGTTAATTCATCCCAATCTGCATCATTCGCGCTTTTCTGACCAGTGACTTTATCTATGAAACGCTTGAAGATTCCCATCAATTAAGCCGTTTCTGATTCACGTAATCTCTGTGAGATTACTTCGGTGACTCCATCTCCGCGCATCGTTACGCCATAAAGTGCATCGGCAACTTCCATGGTTCGCTTCTGGTGAGTGATGATGATCAACTGCGAATTGGTACGTAGATCTTCGAGCACTCCAAGTAATCTCTGCAAGTTAACATCATCAAGAGCTGCTTCGACTTCGTCCAGAATATAAAACGGACTTGGGCGTGATTTGAAGATCGCAACCAACATCGCCACCACGGTCAATGACTTCTCGCCACCTGATAACAAGGAAAGGCGCTTGACGCGCTTTCCTGGTGGACGCGCTTCGATATCTACACCAGTAGTTAGCAGATCATCAGGATTGGTGAGAATCAACTTACCTTCGCCACCAGGGAAGAGTCGTGCGAAGATATCTTTGAAATGTTTTGCGGTCTCTTCGTAAGCTTCGATGAAGATAGATTGAACTCTATCGTCAACTTCTTTGACGATATCCAATAGATCCTTCTTGGTTCGTTTTAGATCCTCTAATTGCTCGGTTAAGAATTTCAAGCGCTCTTCTACGGAGTTATATTCCTCTAGCGCAAGCGGATTAATCTTGCCGAGAAGATTTAACGCCTTTTCCGTTTGAGCTAAGCGCTTTTCCTGTTGGTCGCGACGATACGGAACATGTTCGCCTTCAATTATCTGACCGTCCTCGGTCTCTATGAAAGTTGGAACATCACGATGTGGGCCATATTCGCTTTGCAAAGTATCGACATCGATACCGAACTCCTCTAAAGCTTTCTGCGCCAAGGCTTCGATACGTAGTCGTTGCTCACTGCGGGCAAGTTCGTCGCGATGAACGCTGGAAGTTAGTTGCTCGAGCTCTTGAGTAAGTTCGCGGTTTCTAGAACGTACGGCCAGAGTTTCGCCTTCGCGTGCTTGCTTTGATTCTTCTAATCGAGCGCGCTCGGCACCGGCTTTTGCAATCGATCTTTCGATATGCACCAAAGTTTCATATGCTGCTTCACCGATTGCTTGAGAGACAATCGCCGCTTTGGCGCGATTTGCTCTGCGAGCAATGGCGCTCTCATTTGCTTGGCGCTCTGACTGTGCGCTCTTTTCCAATTCCGCCGCACGATTTGCGATGGTAGTAACTCGTTCTTCCGAGGTTCGAACCGCAAGTCGCGCTTCGACTTCTACGCTACGTGCCACGGTTAACTTCTCGCGCAAGATCTCTGCTTGTGCATGATCTGGCTCGGGGATCTCACCATGTTGACCAAGTTGGCTCTTGGCTATCTCCAGTTCGCGTTCATCTGCAACTCGTTCGTTACTAGCTTCAGTGATTGCAATATCTAAACGTTCTACCTCAGCATTTGCAGATTTAATATTTTGACCTGCGATTGCCAACTGTTCAGTCAATGCAGAGATACGAGCATCAGAATCATTCAAGCGAGATAGTGCTTGATCGTATTCGCTCTGGCGATTCTGCAGCGTTTGCTTAGCGCTCTGGATCTCAAATCCCAAACGTTCGCATTCGTGGTTAGCCGAAACTAACTCGTCAGAGAGTTGTTCCATTAGTGATTGGATTTCGATTAAAGAACTTGAATTCTTGGAACCACCGCGAACACGAGTAGCGGTCAAATTATCGCCAGACTTGGTTACCACTGTGATCTGTGGGTGCTTTGCCAATAGTTCTGCAGCACTTCGAGCATCTTCGACTACCGCAACACTTCCTAGTAAATGATTTAGAAGCGCATTGATTTGCGAACCAGAGACATGATTTAGAAGCGGAGTTAAGCCGGCTGGTAACGCTGCTTGATTATTATGCGCATTATTCGAAACCAAAATCTCCGCTTGACCTAAATTCTCATTGCGAAGTGTGCTAATAGCGGTGAGGGCCGCGTTTAAGTCTTGAACCACCAAGGAATCTGCCAAAGATCCCAGTGCAGCAGCAGTTGCTGCTTCGAAACCTGAATCCACTTTGATTAGAGATGCCAGTGAACCCAAAAGGTTCACACCACGCGAGTCCTTTAGAAGTTGCGAACTTCCATCTCGATTAGCGCTAGTTAAGCGAAGCGCTTCGAGTTTTGATTCAATGCTATTTCGGGTTCGATCCGCAGCACGCTCGGCTTCGGATAATCCTTCTAGAGCTAACTTGGCTTCATTAAGCGCGCTTTTAGTCTTTTCGAATTGCGAATCTAATCCGACCTCGCTGCTATCTACGCTAGCAATCTCCAGTTCAAATTGGGCATATTCACTTTGGGCATTTGCGGCGCGAGTCTTGGCATCATCGCGCGCTTTAGTAAGACGTGCAATCTCTTGGGCCATCGCATCTAAACGTGCTTCTAATGATTTGATGTGTCCCTCTTGTCGAGCAGTACCTTCGCGTTGATCTGCTATCGCTCGTAGCGCGGCTGCGATGCGATCTTCTTCGCTCTTAACGTCAGCTTCTAATGCTCGAAGAGCATTGATTGCAAGATTCAACTCGTCTTGTTTGCTATTTAAATCGATTCGAAGTTGTGACTCTTCTTGTCGTAACGCTGCCGCTTCTGATTCGAGCGCTTCTGGATCGCGCACTGATGCAATCTCAGCATCCTGAGTTAAAAAGCGAGTGCGCTCTTGAGCTAGTGATGCCACTGCACGTAACTTTTCTCGTAGCCCAGTCAGTGCATAGAAAGTCTCTTGCGCAGTTGTTAGCAATGGCCCTTCGAATGCCGCTTCGGCATCGAGTACCTCTTCGCGAGCGCGCACTCCTTCGAGATCTGCTTCTACGATCGCACGTCGTTCACGAAGCGCATTCTCGTCTGCAACTTCCGCGGAGAAGACCTTGCTCATTGAGATGTAATCATCTGCCAACAAGCGCAACTTGACGTCACGTAAATCAGCTTGGATCGTTGCGGCTTTCTTAGCAACTTCAGCTTGTTTACCAAGCGGCTTCAATTGTCTGCGAAGTTCGACTGTTAAATCTTGAACTCGCGACATATTCGCTTGCATCGAATCTAGTTTACGTAACGCCTTCTCTTTGCGCTTTCGGTGCTTCAAGACTCCAGCAGCCTCTTCGATGAATGCGCGTCGTTCCTCTGGGGTTGCCATCAAGATCGCATCTAATTGTCCTTGTCCGACAATCACATGCATCTCACGACCAATACCAGAATCGGAGAGCAACTCTTGAATATCTAGAAGACGAACACCTTCCCCGTTTATCTGATACTCGCTCTGACCATTTCTAAACAAAATGCGAGAAATAGTGACTTCGCTGTAATCGATTGGTAGCGAACCATCAGAGTTATCTATAGTTAATGAAACTTCAGCGCGACCAAGTGGTGCGCGACCCGATGTGCCGGCAAAGATGACATCTTCCATCTTGCCGCCACGTAGAGATTTAGCGCCCTGCTCACCCATTACCCAACTGATTGCATCGACCACATTTGATTTACCAGAACCATTTGGGCCGACCACGCAAGTGATTCCTGGTTCCAATAAAAGGGTTGTTGAAGAGGCGAAGGACTTAAAGCCCTTGATGGTCAGACTCTTCAAATACACGCG
>CAWULI010000068.1:0-4622 GCA_963923155.1 uncultured bacterium | reverse complement strand
TTAGAGCTACCCAAGTTCAGGCCAATCTCTTATAAGTTCCAGATTGATGGACGAGAATTTCACAGAGAGGCTATGTTGATTGCCATAGGTAATGGGCGCTCTTATGGTGGCGGAATGCTGGTTTGTCCGAACGCGGATCTAACGGATGGCAAATTAGATTTAATGATTCTTAATCCGGTTACCAAACGTGAATTCGTCAGAATTTTCCCCTCAGTTTATGAAGGAAAACATGTCGAACACCCACAGGTCGAGATCATCAGAGCAAGTGAAATAGTTATTGAGGCAGAAGCTATTTGCTATGCGGATGGTGAACGAATCGGACCCTTGCCAGCAACTATTTCGGCAATACCTAAAGCATTGCAAACATGGAGAGCTTAACTCCAGCAGAGCGGTATGCCGCCGCTAAAGCAAAATCGCAAACAAAACAGAAGTTTCCAATCTCAAATAATTTCTTTGAAACTTTGGAGTTTGAACTGGATGATTTTCAAATCAAAGGTTGCCATGCAATAGAGACCGGTAACGGGGTATTAGTTGCAGCCCCTACTGGTGCTGGTAAGACCATAGTTGGAGAATTCGCCGCTTATCTGGCGCTAGAAGTAGAAAAGAAATGTTTCTATACCACCCCAATAAAGGCGCTTTCAAATCAGAAGTATCAAGAATTCGTGGAACGCTTCGGTGAAACTCGAGTTGGTTTACTTACAGGTGATAACAGCATAAACACAGAGGCGCAGATTGTGGTAATGACCACCGAAGTTCTTCGTAACATGCTTTACACCGGTTCGAATTCACTCACCAATCTTGGTTTTGTAGTCATGGACGAAGTTCATTACCTTGCCGATAAGTTTCGCGGTGCAGTTTGGGAAGAGGTTTTGATTCATCTGATGGAGAGCGTTCAAGTGGTCTCTCTATCGGCTACCGTCTCAAATGCCGAGGAGTTTGGTGAATGGCTTCAGGCAGTGCGGGGTGATACTGAGATCATTGTTTCCGAAAACCGACCAGTACCGTTGTATCAACATGTTTTAATCGGACATCGATTGTTAGATCTATTTAATGAAGATGGGACAGTAAACCAAGCCCTTTTTCGATCCGAGCGCGAAGCGATGCGCCGAATTCGCGGACCAAGGAATCGCATTAGCGATGAGTCAAGATTACCTAGACCAGAAGTAATCGAGAAATTGCAATCTGTTCAGATGTTACCGGTGATCACATTTATCTTCTCAAGACAAGGTTGCGATTCAGCAGTTAAACAATGTTTAGCGGCAAATTTACGACTAACAAGTTCCCAAGAACGCGAGGAGATTCGAGCCACGGCTCTTCGATATACAAACACTTTGAATACCGAAGATCTCGAATTACTAGGCCACCAAGAGTGGTTGGCAGCGCTTGAGCGGGGTATTGCTTCGCACCATGCAGGACTCTTGCCTATCTTCAAATCCTGCGTTGAAGAGCTCTTTCAAAGAGGTCTGCTAAAAGCGATCTTTGCTACTGAAACATTAGCCCTAGGTATAAATATGCCGGCCCGGACGGTACTTCTTGAAAAATTAACCAAATGGAATGGTGAAGCGCATGTACCTATTACACCCGGTGAATACACACAACTAACTGGACGAGCTGGTCGACGCGGTATTGATATCGAAGGAAATGCAGTTGTGATTTGGTCACCAACTGTAGATTCCACAACTGCGGCTAGTCTGGCTGCTACTCGAACCTATCCATTACGCAGCTCCTTCTCGCCGACATATAACATGGCGATAAATCTTATGTTGCGATTTGGTAGAGAGCGCGCCCGTAATTCACTTAAATCTTCCTTCGCTCAATTCCAAGCCGACCGAGCGGTGGTTGGTTTAGATCGTCAAATACGTCGAAATAGTGAAGCAATATCAGAATATCAAACAGATCAACTTTGTCATTTAGGAAACTTCTCTGAGTACGCCAAGTTGCGGCGCGAGATAAAGCAAGCAGAGATCTTAATTTCTAAACGAAATCGAATTGATAATAAGCAGCGCGCACACTTAGAGCAAGAGATCTCTCATTATCGGAGAGAATTGCGACAGCATCCTTGCCATTCGTGTCATGACCGTGAGGCACATGCACGTATCGCGGAACGTGCAGATAAATTGATACGGGAGAACGAAGGTCTACAAAAACGCGTCGAGAATCGGACCAATGTTATTGCCAGAACCTTCGATCATGTTTCAAAGATACTAGGAGAATTGGGTTATCTCGCCGGTGATGATGGCGATAAAGTAACTGATAATGGCCAGATGTTAGGTAAAATATATGCCGAATCAGATCTATTGATCGCGGAATCTATAAAAAACGGTATTTTAGATAATCTTAGCGACGTTGAATTGGCAAGTGTTCTGACTAGTTTTATCTTTGAATCGAGAAAGAACGAAGCGCCACGCATTCCAAACAGTAAAGTTCAAGATGCCTTGAAGGAAATAGTTCGAATCTGGTCTAATTTGCATGACATTGAGGGCGTTTACGATTTGAATACGCAAAAGGAACCCGACTTCGGATTCTGTTGGATGGCCTTTCGATGGGCCTCAGGCCATGGACTCAATTCCATTTTACGAGGTTCGGAACTATCAGTAGGAGATTTTGTACGTTCATCGAAGCAATTGATAGATTTACTTAATCAAATTGCCGGTGCATATCCGCAGCTTCGCGAGAAGGCGCAATCAGCGGTTAAGAGAATTGATCGGGGAGTGGTTGTGTATCTTGGTGGCGTGGCATGACTTTGATGCTGCTAGATAGTGGATCTCTTTGGTATCGAGCCTATTACGGCATGCCTGAAGCCTTCGCCCCTGATGGCACTCCTATTAATGCCATTCGTGGCTATTTGGATATGACGGCTCGATTATTAACAATGTATCGGCCGAAGCGTCTCGTTGCTTGTATTGATGGTGATTGGCGACCAAGTTGGCGAGTAGATCTTTTCCCTGATTACAAAGCTAATCGTCTGGAAGAGGATGGGGAAGCTGAAGAAGAGCCAGATTTGCTGACCCCGCAGATTCCAATCCTGCTTGATCTTATTGAAGAGTTCGGAATTCCACTTGTGGGAGCAGATGATTATGAAGCCGATGATGTAATGGCAACATACGCTGTCAAAGAACCGGGTCCCATACGAATCGTTACCGGTGATAGGGATCTTTTCCAATTGGTTTCCGATGAACCAGATGTGCAAGTAATCTATTTGGCCAAAGGTATTTCAAATCATGATCTAGTAAATCGCGAATGGATCTCTAAGAAATATGACATACCTGGTGATAGATATGGGCTCTTTGCTACCTTCCGCGGAGATCCAAGTGATGGATTACCGGGAGTTAAAGGTATCGGGGAGAAAGGTGCCGCCTTGATTGCAAGGCACTATGCCAGCGCCGAAGAAGCCATCGTTGGTGCCAAAAATGGCGATGCGCATCTTTCACCAAGCTTGCAGAAGAAGATTATCGACGGAGCCGATTATCTATCTTTTGCGCCTAAATTAGTAGCTTGCGCAACTGATGTCCTCTTGCCAAAGATTGATACTAATCTACCAAAACGACCAAAGAGCATGGATAAAATTTTAAGATATAAGACGGATTTAAATCTTGGTAGCAGCGTAGATCGATTGATTTCTGCGCTCAACTGGTGATTAAATGATACTGGCACGGCTAGGTGCGAAAATATGAAAATTGTAATCATGTTACCCACATACAACGAGCGCCAGGGTATCGAGCCGCTATTAAAAGAATTGTCAATTCTTAGTAACAAAGGATTAGAAATTTCAATATTGGTGATTGACGACAATTCACCCGATGGTACTGCTGATTTTGTAACATCATTGAATCTTCCCAATGTTGATATTTTGAAACGGCCGAAGAAAGATGGACTTGGTAACGCTTATAAGTCCGGAATCGAAAAAGTTTTACAGGAAAAACAAATTACTCATTTAATATCAATGGATGCCGATAGCTCACATCGAGTGGTAGATCTAGTTAAATTGATTGAATCTTGCAAAGTTAATCCAGACGCGGATCTAATAATCGGCTCAAGATGGATTCCAGGTGGCAGCATTGAAAATTGGCCATTTGCCAGGAAATTTCTCTCAAAATTAGGCACTCGATATGCCCAGTGGGCCTTAAAACTCGAAGTTGCCGACCTAACTGGTGGATTTAGGGTTTATCCGCGGCGAACTTTGGAACGTTTAGATCTAAGTCAGATAACCTCAAATGGTTATTGCTATCAAATTGAGATGGCATACGCGATCGCACATCTAAAAGGGAGAATTATCGAAGTTCCGATTACCTTTGTGGAAAGACGCGAAGGGGTATCGAAGATGAGTAATCGAATCGTGCTGGAGGCGATGGTCCAGGTAACCCGTTGGGGGTTGGCCCGCAGGCTCAACCCTACCGCCGATAAGTTACATTATGTTAAGTAAACTTATTTAACTACTCAAAATCAGAGAGTGGCGGACAGGTACAGATCAGGTTCCTATCCCCGTGTGCACCATCTATTCGACCCACGGTAGGCCAATATTTGCCCCTTTGGCCCATCAAGCGCTTATTTTCACCAGTAGGTGCACCATGTACATAAGCGGCGCTTTCTCGGCTGTAAGGACGGTTCCAATCACTAACCAA
>CAWULI010000067.1:0-4663 GCA_963923155.1 uncultured bacterium | reverse complement strand
AAGCCGATGACCAAGGCAAAGAGCACACCCAAGTTAGCGTAAGCCCATTGCCCGCTCTTACCTCCAATTAAATTCATGAAATAGCCCTGCCAGTTCAGCCAACTAGCGTAGGTGTTGGTAACAAATCCAAACCCTGTAAATGTGGCAATAACTAATATCGAAATAGTGGTCCAATTGATGCCGCGATAAATCCCAAAGGGATTTAAGAGTTCATCTTCACTGATTGATTTTCGATTTAGCACATCAGCCACGAAGATCGCCGACCAGGCTGCCAATGGCACTCCAATCGTGATTAAGAATCCTTGGAATGGCAGTAAGAAATTCTTGGAGAACCAGACGATATAAATAGTTCCAAGCAACATTATCACTGCATCGATACTTGCCGCGTGATGTCTTTTAATCGGAAACCCAATCGAGACCAGAGTTAACCCAGAAGAATAGAGATCCAAGATCGCGCCGCCAATTAGACCCAATATGGCAACAAGCGCAAAGAGGAAGAGAAACCAGGTCGGCAAGATATTTGTTAGCGCGCCAATTGGATCAGCTGCAACGCTGTCGGATAACTCCTTAGAACTACCTGCCAAAGCCGCACCATAAATCACCATGATGATCGGGGCAAGAGAAGCGCCAAATACAGTCCAGCCAACCACCGAACTGCTGCGGACATCGCGCGGTAAATATCTGGAATAGTCTGCAGCGCTATTTACCCAACCTAATCCGATGCCAGTCATGGCAAAGACGATTGCGCCAATCAAACCTTCTATATTCCCACTCTTCATTGAAGTTAACGCACTCCAATTAATCTTGTTAAGAGTAAGCGCCATGAAAAGCCCGGTAGCTATAAGTGTTATTAACGAAATCCACCGTTGCATCGCCATAATTATTTTGTAACCGAGAACTCCACCAAATACGGTCAAACTAACTGCAATTAGGAAACCCAACGAGAGCGAAGCATTTCGCCCCAAGGTTCCGATGCGATCAAGGATAGTTCCGGTCGCCAATGTGGCAAGCGAAACCAAAACGGTTTCCCAACCAACGAAAACCAGGTAAGAGAGAAATCCCGGTAATAAGTTTCCTTTAACTCCGAATGCAGCGCGGCTAATGATCATGGTGGGAACACTGCTCTTCTTGCCGGCAAGTGAACTAACTCCGACTAATAAAAATGAGAGAACGGTTCCTAAGAATGCGGCGAAGGTCGCCTGCCAGAAATTAATACCAAAACCTAAGAAGAATGCGCCGTAAGAAATGGAAAGCACCGAGACGTTGGCACCGCACCAAGGCCAGAAGAGTTCCCGCGCTACCCCGCGTCTTTCGGAGTCGGCAATCTGATTGATGCTATTTAATTCAAGCTCGAATGGCATGGCGCCAATCTACCTGTTGATGAGACTAATCGAGGAAGAAATCCTTTAATAGATCCTTAGTGCCAGGAACCACAGAGTAGGAATCAAAATCGCTCACGCCACTCTCACGTAATACTTCTTCATCTACGAAGAAATTACCAGTGGTGCTCTTAGAATCTTTATTCAAGATTACATAAGCGGCATCTGCCATGATTTCTGGCTTTCGACAGAAATTGGTATCGATGCCTGGAATCATCTTTAGCGCCGCAGTTTCAATTGCAGTCATTGGCCAGAGCGCATTAACCGCCAGACCTTCGCGCTTGAATTCAGCGGACATTCCTAAAACACACATACTCATGCCGTACTTGGACATGGTGTAAGCAACGTGATTCTTAAACCACTTATCTTTCATGCTAAGGGGTGGTGAGAGCGTCAAGATATGCGGGTTATCGCCCTTTAACAAATGTGGCAACGCAGCTTGCGAAGTCAAAAAGGTACCCCGAACATTGACATCGAACATCAAATCGAAGCGTTTCGCTGGGGTATCTAAAGTCCTTGTTAAATTGATGGCAGAAGCGTTATTTATCAAAATATCCAAGCCGCCAAAACTTTCTGCCGCCTGATTCACTGCAGCGACAATCGCGCTCTCATCGCGGATATCAGTAACTAACGGAAGTGCGGTACCGCCGGCTGCTTCGATCTCCTCTGCCGCGGTATAGATAGTGCCTGGTAACTTGGGATTAGGCTCGGAAGTCTTTGCGGCGATCGCGATCTTTGCGCCATCACGAGCGATACGTTTTGCGATTTCTAGACCGATTCCACGAGATCCACCTGTAACAAAGACTCGTTTTCCAGCTAGTGTCATTACTTATCTCGCTTTCGATTAAGGAATTGTTCGAAAATTCTTCGCGATTCTTCGGATTGAAGTGCTAACGAAAATATCTCGAATTCTGCCTTCATGACCGCGGCGACCGAATCATGAATATTCGCCTTCATCAAAGCTTTGGTATTGATGATCGCTTGCGGTGGTTGTTTTACGATCTTTAAGGCGATCTCCTTGGCTTTTTCGAAAGGATCATCGTCTACGTGATTGATCAAACCAATTTCAGCGGCGTGCTTTGCATCAATAGGTTCGCCAGTCAGAAATAACTCTGCTGCACGATGATGACCAACCAATCTTGGTAGAAGCAGACTTGAACCAGCTTCCGGCACCAAACCCAATGAGGCAAAGGGAAATGAGAATTTGGCGTTTGCGGAAGCGGTCACGATGTCGCAATGCAACAACATGGTGGATCCAACTCCTACGGCATTTCCTTTGACTGCTGCGATCAGCGGCTTTGAAAAATTGTGTAAAGATGCCAAAAACTTTGCAACGGTCGAATCTTGGCTGGTTGGTGGATTTTCCAGAAAATCATAGATGTCGTTACCTGCGGTGAAATGTTCTCCTTCGGAGGTCAAAATGACTGCACGGATGGCGAAATCCTGATCTGCCTTATTTAGCTCATCCGCTAGCTGGCCATACATAGCCCTAGTAATCGCGTTCATCTTCTCAGCACGATTAAATGAGATGCTGAGCACGTGATTGTCCAACATGGTAAGAATCTCAGCCATGGCGGTTATCTTAAGGGCAATTTGATGAGATGATAGGAATACTTACAAATCGTACTGAGAGCTCGAATTTTCGAGGCGAGGTGAGTTATGGCAACCGATATCACGATTCAATTCCGTGATCTGACACCCTTTGAACGGTTGGTATTAGAACTCGTCTGTGAAGGCAAATCTAATTCCGCAATAGCGCGCGAAACTGCCCATACGGAGAAGGTCATTGAGAATACCGTCAGTCGCGCAGCAAAAGCCTTCGGAATCAAATCTGATGGCGATACAAATGTACGCGTCATCTTGGCGCTGGCTTACCGCACTCATTACGGAGACAAGGCTTGGGAGAATTTGCACCTCCCTTGTGAGCACTTTGAGATCGGTCCAGATGGTCAAGCTATCTGCAACCGACACGTTTAATCGCTTAGCGTAATAAAGGCGATTACTCGCCTGTTTTGACTCTTAAATCACATTGTTAGTGGTGTTAGCACTCGTACTTTGCCTGCCTGCCGTGAACGCTTTATTAAATACTTTCCTTGTTCGCAAAAGCGAAGATCTAATAATGATTTAGGAGAGAATCATGAAACGTCGAACATTCGACAAAATCGTAACAACTATGGGCCTTGGCCTTACGGTATTTCTATTTGTTGCAGCCGGGCTTCTAAATTTCGGCTACTCATTTGCTGATAAAAATGTACGCGATGCGCTAGTAGCTCAAAAGGTCACCTTCCCAACTGCAGATAGCGGAGCCATGATGGCGCTTCCTGCTGCAGATAAAGCAGAGATGATGAAATACGCTGGAAAATTGATCTCAAATGGCGCGATGGCCAATACCTATGCAAACCATTTCATTGCTGTGCATTTAAGAGCAGTTGCTGGCGGCAAAGTTTATGAAGAGGTCTCTGGTGAGTATTTAGCAAAGAGCGCACAACTTCGCGCTAATCCAACCGATGCAACATTGAAAACGGATGTTGCAACTTTGGAAGGTCAACGTACGACCTTATTCATGGGTGAAACTTTGAAGGGTCTACTTGGATTCTCATATGCATTCTGGCAATTCGGTCAGATAGCAAAGATTTCCGCTGGGGTTGCTTTGCTTGGTGGCATCGTAATGTTGCTATTAACCATTGCAGGTTATCTACACCTTCGTCGCACTGATGAAAGTGCGACGATTTAACCCTCCACTCTCCGTGAGGGATAAGGCAAAGGCCCCGAGATTCTCGGGGCCTTTGTTATTACTAATTAGTCTATGAATTAACGCTCGAGCTTTCCTTGGATGAAATCCTCGGTCTTCTCTTTGGCTGATTCATCTGTGTATTGAGTTGGCGGGGTCTTCATGAAGTATGAAGATGGTGACAGGAGCGCGCCACCGATCTTTCGATCAAGGCCCAACTTTGCACAGCGAAGCGCATCGATGATCACACCAGCAGAGTTTGGTGAATCCCAAACTTCTAGCTTGTATTCAAGGTTTAGCGGAACATCGCCGAAGGCGCGTCCTTCCATACGAACATATGCCCACTTACGATCATCTAACCAAGGAATGTAATCGGATGGTCCGATATGAACATTGCGATCACCAAGATCGTAATCCAACTGTGAAGTCACAGAGTTGGTCTTTGAGATCTTCTTTGACTCCAAGCGATCACGTTCGAGCATGTTCTTGAAATCCATATTTCCGCCGACATTTAGCTGATAAGTGCGATCTACGTGCACACCACGATCCTGGA
>CAWULI010000066.1:0-4700 GCA_963923155.1 uncultured bacterium | reverse complement strand
GGTAAGAGCAACCTTGCGAGTGGTTATTGGTGGGGTCATCGGAATGATCATCACCGGTGCTATTGGGGCCTTGGCCCACACTGCTGGCATTTAATTGCTCCAAATCACCAAATTATCAGCCGCTGAAGTCAAAAAACCTTCGCATTTTTACCCTCCTTATTGCTAACCTTCCTTACTCGGGCCACGGTCGTCCCAAGATTAATCAAGATTTAATTGCTAGTAGTCGGAGAGGCCGTGCTAAAAAATAATCTTCCAGCACCACAGGGCTTATACGACCCTGCTTTCGAACATGATGCATGTGGTGTTGCGATGGTCGCAACGTTAAAAGATGGACCGCAACATGAAATTGTGCAACGCGCGCTTCGGGCACTTGAGAACATGGAGCATCGTGGTGCAACTGGTGCTGAACCAGATTCTGGTGATGGCGCGGGAATTTTGATTCGAATTCCAGATGATTTTTTCCGCTCCGTTTTAGATTTCAAATTGCCAGAGTTCGGCAAATATGTAGTGGGAATGGCATTCATCGAGTCTGGCGCTAATACAAAAGAGATCAAAGATCAGATAGCCAAACTTGCCATAGAGGAGAACCTACAGATTCTTGGTTGGCGCGAAGTTCCGACCAATCCAAAGCCACTTGGTAAGACCGCAGTTGCGGTGATGCCGCGCTTCGAACAATTATTTCTAGCAGGTGCAAATGGCGAGTCTGGTTTGGTTTTGGATCGCATGGCATTCTGTTTACGTAAGCGAATCGAACATAGCCTTCCGGTTTACTTCCCATCACTATCAAGTGCGACTTTGGTTTACAAAGGAATGTTGACCACAGGACAACTTGCTGCGTTCTACCCAGATTTAAGTGATCCGAATGTTAAATCGCCACTTGCAATCGTGCACTCACGCTTTTCCACAAACACTTTTCCGTCTTGGCAACTCTCACACCCATATCGATACATTGCGCATAACGGCGAGATCAATACCGTTAAGGGCAATCGCAATTGGATGCGCGCCCGCGAAGAGCTCTTAAATTCGGAGTTGATCCCCGGTGATCTTGAGAGAATTTTTCCGATCGTTGACATGGCGGGATCAGACTCTGCATCCTTCGATGAAGTATTAGAACTTCTATATATGGGCGGACGCACTCTGCCACATGCAATATTGATGATGATTCCTGAAGCTTGGGAGAACCATGCTTCGATGCCGAAAAATCGCCGTGATTTCTACGCCTTCCATGCCGCGTTGATGGAAGCTTGGGATGGCCCTGCTTGCGTTACATTTACAGATGGAAAACAAGTTGGCGCGGTATTGGACCGAAATGGATTGCGTCCATCTAGATTCTGGGTAACAGATGATGGCTTGGTAGTTCTAGCATCCGAAGTAGGCGTGCTCGATATCCCACAAGAGAAAGTAATTCGTAAAGGTCGCCTACAGCCAGGCAAGATGTTCTTAGTAGATGTCGAAGCTGGTCGAATCATCGAAGATGATGAGATCAAGGATCAATTAGCAAATGCCCATCCATATGGAAAATGGTTAGAAGAGGGCATGATTCGCTTGAAGGATCTACCAGAGCGCGAACACATTATCTATCCGCACGCATCGGTAGTTCGTCGCCAAAAGGCATTTGGATATACCGAAGAAGAGATCCGCATAATCATCACACCAATGGCTAAAGCTGGTGCCGAACCACTTGGTTCAATGGGAACCGATACACCGATTGCTGCGCTATCGGCAAAACCAAGGTTGATGTTCGATTACTTCTCGCAACTTTTTGCCCAAGTTACCAATCCACCTTTGGATGCGATCCGTGAAGAGTTAGTAACTTCATTAGGTTCTGCAGTCGGTCCAGAGTGGAATCTCTTGGATCCAGGACCAAATTCTTGTCGTCAAGTCGGTATCGCATTCCCGGTTATCGATAACGATGAGTTAGCGAAGCTAATTCACGCTAATGCTGATGAAGATTATCCGGGGCTAGAGTCATATGTGGTTCGTGCACTCTTCCCGGTAACTGCAGATGGATCTGGCCTTCGCAAACGTATCGAAGAAATCAAACAAGAAGTTTCTAGAGCGATTGCCAGAGGCGCGCGCATCATCGTGCTATCTGATCGTGACGGCGATGCAGATAATGCGCCGATCCCATCATTGTTATTGACCGCAGCGATTCATCACCATTTGATCCGCGAAAAGAGTCGCACCAAAGTCGGATTGATAGTCGAAGCCGGCGATGTCCGTGAAGTCCACCATGTTGCGTTATTGATCGGTTACGGCGCAGGCGCGGTAAATCCTTATTTAGCAATGGAGACGGCTGAAGATTTAGTAAATCAAGGCGTGATCACTGGCATCACACCAGAGAAGGCAGTCAAGAATTTAATCAAAGCGCTCGGTAAAGGTGTATTGAAGGTCATGTCGAAGATGGGAATTTCGACTATCGCTTCATACACCGGTGCTCAAGTTTTCGAAGCAATCGGACTTTCGCAAGAGCTCGTTGACGAGTTCTTCACCGGAACTACCTCACGTCTTGGTGGAATTACTTTGGATATCGTCGCAACCGAAGTTACTAAGCGCCATCACGTTGCATATCCGCCAGGCGGCGAGATTCCAGGTGCGCCAAGACTTTCCATCGGTGGGGAATATCAGTGGCGTCGCGATGGCGAACCACACCTGTTTGATCCTGAAACTGTATTTACCTTGCAGCATTCAACTCGCAACAAGCGGTATGACATTTTTAAGAGATACACCACAAGAGTCGACGAACAGAGCAAACGCTTGATGACATTACGTGGACTATTCAAATTCAAAGAGGGCGAACGTTCATCGATTCCAATCGAAGAGGTCGAACCAATTTCTGAGATAGTAAAACGATTCTCAACTGGTGCAATGAGCTTTGGCTCAGTATCTGCAGAAGCGCACGAAACCTTGGCGATCGCAATGAATCGTTTAGGTGGCAAATCAAATACCGGTGAAGGTGGCGAAGACCCAGCCAGATTTATTCCACTACCTAATGGAGATTCCAAACGCTCTGCAATCAAGCAGGTTGCATCTGGTCGCTTTGGTGTCACCAGTGAATATTTGGTTAATAGCGATGATATACAGATCAAGATCGCACAAGGCGCGAAGCCAGGCGAAGGCGGACAGTTACCCGGAAATAAGGTCTATCCCTGGGTTGCCAAGGTCCGCCATTCAACCACTGGAGTTGGTTTGATTTCGCCACCACCACATCACGACATTTATTCGATTGAAGATTTAGCTCAACTTATTCATGATCTTAAGAACGCGAATAAGAATGCACGTGTACATGTGAAGCTAGTAGCTGAAGTAGGAGTTGGCACTGTCGCAGCAGGCGTATCAAAAGCCCATGCGGATGTGGTTCTGATCTCTGGTCATGATGGTGGTACTGGTGCATCCCCACTTACTTCATTGAAACATGCTGGCGCACCATGGGAACTTGGTCTAGCCGAAACACAACAGACTTTGTTGCTAAATAGATTGCGTGATCGAATCGTGGTGCAGACCGATGGTCAATTGAAGACTGGACGCGATGTGGTTATCGCGGCGTTATTGGGCGCAGAAGAGTTCGGTTTTGCAACTGCACCGCTAGTCGTATCCGGTTGCATCATGATGCGGGTATGTCATCTTGATACCTGTCCGGTTGGAGTGGCAACGCAGAATCCAGAGTTACGCGCAAAGTTCTCTGGTAAGCCAGAGTTTGTTGAGACCTTCTTTGAATATATCGCCGAAGAGGTTCGCGAGCATTTGGCGAGATTAGGCTTCCGCTCCTTAAAAGAGGCAGTTGGTCATGTAGAACTTCTTGATACCAAAGACGCGATCGATCATTGGAAGGCAAGTGGTTTGGATTTATCTCCGTTGTTAGTGCGCCCAGAAGTAGATTCACCTTTACATAACACTACGACTCAAGATCATGGCCTAGTCAATGCATTAGATAATAAGTTGATCGAACTTGCTAAACCAGCACTTGAAAAGGGTGAGCGGGTAAATATCGATCTACCGGTTCGAAATGTAAATCGCACCGTTGGAACCATGCTCGGGGCAGAGATCACTCGTAAGTATAAAGGCGAAGGATTGCCGGAAGACACAATTAATGTGGTCTTACACGGATCTGCGGGTCAATCATTAGGTGCATTTATTCCTAAGGGTTTAACTATCCGTTTATATGGCGATAGCAATGATTATGTCGGCAAAGGAATCTCTGGCGGTCGCATCATCTTGCGTCCAGATGAGAAGGCCAACTTCAAATCTGAAGAGAATGTAATCGCCGGAAATGTAATTGGTTATGGCGCAACCAGCGGCGAGATCTTTGTGCGCGGCGTCGTAGGTGAACGTTTCTGTGTTAGAAATTCCGGAGCCACTGCAGTCGTCGAAGGCGTGGGCGATCATGGCCTTGAATATATGACGGGCGGCAAAGTGGTGATTTTGGGTAGAACTGGGCGAAATTTGGCCGCTGGTATGTCTGGTGGCGTTGCTTATGTATTGGATTTGAAATCTGAATTGGTTAACACTGAATTGGTTGATTTAGTCAAAGTTGATAAAGAACGCGAAGTCGAATTGCGCGAGATGATTTCGAAATTTGCTGCCGAGACTGGTTCGCATGTGGCCGAATCATTACTAAAGAATTGGCAAGTAGATCGATTCACATTATTGATGCCGCGTGATTACGCCAAGGTTTTAGCGGCAGTTGCTGAGGCAAAGGC
>CAWULI010000065.1:0-4741 GCA_963923155.1 uncultured bacterium | reverse complement strand
ACAGTTGCACATGAAGGTCCGGTTTATCAACGTCCATTTACAAAGCCTGCATATATCGACGCAGTAGCAAAACAATCTTTGGATTTGCCGATGCCAACTAGTGCGTCAGAAATCAAAGCTGCAGTTTTGAAGATTATCTCTGCACCGAATATTGCTGATAAATCTTGGGTCACCAATCAATATGATCGTTATGTCTTAGGAAATACCGTTCAAGCACAACCAGAAGATTCTGGAATGGTACGAATTGATGAAAAGACACATTTGGGCGTGGCAGTCTCTACTGACGCAAATGCAAATTGGTCCTATCTAAATCCATACGAAGGTGCCAAGTTGGCCTTGCTCGAAGCTTGTCGCAATATCGCAACTGCTGGTGCTAAGCCACTTGCAGTCACAAACTGTTTGAACTTTGGTTCGCCCGAAGACTCGGGTGTGATGTGGCAATTTGCAGAGAGCGTGCGCGGTTTAGCTGACGCCTGTTTAGAAATGGGTTTACCGGTTACCGGTGGCAATGTTTCGTTTTACAATCAAACCGGCGATGTCGCGATTTTGCCTACCCCAGTCATCGGAGTATTAGGTGTGATTGATGATGTCAGAACTCGCACGCCCATGGGATATCAAGAGCCAGGTCTGGCGCTTTATCTATTAGGTGAAACTCATTCAGATTTTGCAGGTAGCGAGTGGGCGTATCTGCATAATCAGCGCGGCGGAGTCGCACCTAGCGCCGATATTCCAACTGCAATGCGGCTAAATGAATTATTAGTTGCGGGCCGTACTGAGAAAATTTTCATAGCTGCTCATGATCTATCTCAAGGTGGTTTGGCCGCAGCCGTTTCGGAAATGTCATTGAAATACGGCATCGGAGCAGAGATTTCACTTACTAAACCAGCGATCGAATTATTATCCGAGACCCCTGGTCGAGTAATTGTTGCAGTTAAAGATGAAACAGCGTTAATGAAACTTTGTAATAAGTATGAAATTCAGGCTAACAAACTTGGTCTTACCGGTGGCAATTCACTAAAGATTAATGATGCAGAAATCTCACTTTCAGAGTTGCATGCGGCGTATACCGAAACGTTGCCTAGGTTATTTGGATAATTTGTGAAGCGCGATCCGAAAATATTAGAAGAGGTCAAAGCAACTTTGGCCGAATTGGTAAGGCGAGCTCCGGGTAGAGCGATTGAAGTTCGTATTCCGCCATACGCAGCAATTCAGTGTGGCGAAGGGCCATCTCACACTCGCGGAACTCCACCCAACGTAATTGAAATGGATGCGGAGACTTGGTTAGCACTTGCCAATGGTAAAGAGAGTTGGAACGTAGCAATGCAACGCGGTGCAATAAATGCCTCCGGGACCAGGGCTGACTTATCAGAATACTTGCCAATTTTTGAGAATAGGATCGCTCAATGAGACGTCCTGACGGCAAATTAACTCATAATCTTTTGGAAGAAGATAAAGGGCCACAAGATGCATGTGGCATCTTTGGTGTTTGGGCACCAGGTGAAGATGTTGCAAAGCTAACTTTTTATGGGCTTTATGCTCTACAACATCGCGGACAAGAATCTGCAGGCATCGCGACATCTGACGGTAAGAGAATCTTGATCTTCAAAGATATGGGCTTGGTCTCGCAAGTTTTCACCGAAGCAGATCTCGCGGTATTGAAAGGTAATTTAGCGATTGGCCATACTCGCTATTCAACTACCGGCTCTTCCAATTGGGTTAACGCTCAACCAACTTTGCGCCCAACCAAATATGGAACTCTGGCCTTGGCGCACAACGGAAACCTGACCAATATCGGCGATTTATTGCAGGAATTGAGCCAACATGGTGATACCGGAATCAAAGCGACCACCGATACCGAAGTGATGTCATCGTTGATTGCTTTACGTGACGAGAAGAATTTAGAAGCTAGCGCAGTTGCGGTATTACCTTTGTTGGAAGGCGCTTTTAGTTTGGTCTTTATGGATGAACATACGCTCTATGCGGCACGCGATCGTCACGGTGTAAGACCGTTGGTGCTTGGAAAGTTAGAGCGTGGTTGGGTAGTGGCATCTGAAACAGCGGCGCTAGATATTGTCGGTGCCGCTTTTGTGCGCGAGATCGAACCTGGTGAATTTGTTGCAATTGATGAGAACGGAATTCGCACCTTCTGCTGGCATAAACCAGAACCAAAAGGATGCTTATTCGAATATGTTTACTTAGCCCGTCCCGATACTCAGATTGCCGGTCGTGGTGTACACGCTACACGCGTTGCAATTGGCGAGCGGCTAGCAGAAGAGTGTCCAGTCGACGCCGATATTGTGATTCCAGTTCCTGAATCAGGAACGCCTGCCGCAATCGGATATGCCAAAGCTTCACATATTCCATATGGATCTGGACTTGTAAAAAATTCTTATGTTGGTCGTACCTTTATCCAACCTTCTCAGACCATTCGCCAATTGGGTATTCGTTTAAAGTTAAACCCACTTCGCGAAATCGTAGAAGGTAAGCGCATAGTGGTAGTCGATGATTCAATTGTGCGAGGCAATACTCAACGTGCCATTGTTCGGATGTTGCGTGAAGCAGGTGCTCGTGAAGTTCATGTGCGCATCTCATCACCACCGGTGAAATGGCCTTGTTTCTACGGAATTGATTTTGCAACGCGCGCCGAATTGATCGCTAGCGGCTTGGATATCGAGGAGATTCGTAGATCAATTGGCGCAGATTCATTGGGTTATGTATCGCTGGAAGGTTTGATCGAAGCGACCACAGTAGCTGAAAACGCCTTATGCCACGCATGTTTTACCGGGGTGTATCCGACCGCGATCCCAGAAGATATGTCAGAAGGAAAGCTACGTTTGGAAGTTTTAAATGACTGAGGCTTACAAATTAGCTGGAGTCGACATCGATGCTGGTGAACGCGCTGTCGAGTTGATGAAATCATCTATTGCGAAGACCCGACGAAAAGAAGTTGTCGGAGATCTAGGGGGCTTTGCCGGACTTTTTGATGCCTCAGCATTAAAAGGTATGCAGCGACCATTGCTTGCAACTTCTACCGATGGCGTCGGTACCAAAACTGATTTGGCAAGAAGGTTAGGTAAGTACGACACCATCGGCGAAGATCTGGTTGCGATGGTGGTTGATGATCTAGTGGTGTGCGGAGCAGAACCACTTTTCATGACCGACTACATCGCGGTTGGAAAAGTTTTTCCAGAGCGCGTTGCGCAAATTGTTTCCGGAATTGCGCGCGGTTGTGAGAAAGCTGGCGTGGCCTTAGTTGGCGGCGAAACTGCCGAACACCCTGGATTGATGGAAGAAGATGAATTTGATTTAGCCGGAGCCGCAACTGGAGTTGTCGATGAACCTAACATGATTGGTGCGCATCGAGTCAAAGTCGGAGATATTTTGATAGCGATGCCTTCAAGTGGATTTCATGCAAATGGGTTCTCTTTAGTTCGTCACATAATCAAAAAGGCAGAATTGAATCTAGATTTCGTGGTAACCGAGTACAACAAACCAGCCGGTGAGGTTTTCTTAACTCCTACAGAAATCTATGCACTTGATTGTTTGGCGTTAATTAGAGGCATGAAAGAAAAGTTGCATGCCTTTGCACATATCACTGGTGGTGGTATTGCAGAGAACACCGCCCGCGTGATTCCAAAAGGTTTAACCGCAATTTATGACCGCAGCACCTGGTCACTTCCAGTCGAGATGGAGTTCACTGCTTCGATGGGACAGGTCGCACAGCGTGATATGGAACGGGCTTGGAATTGCGGAATTGGCATGACTGCGATCGTGGACTCCGGAAGCGCGGAATTGGCTATCAAATCACTGGCAGCACGGGGAATGAAGGCCTGGGCCTGCGGCGTTATAGAGAAGCGTGAAGAGAGCCAAGCAGGCTCGGTTTTGTTGGGCGAGTACGCCAAGCGATAACCTACGCATCTGATTAGAACATAGGGGCTGAACATGGGCCGTGGCCGTGCAAAGGCGAAGCAGACAAAGGTCGCTCGTGACCTCAAATATGATTCACAAGAAATTGATTTAAAGAAGCTCGCAGATGAACTCCATGGCGAGCTTGATAATTCCAATAATGGGGATGACGACGATCCATTTGCCGAAGGCAATTACATCCGTCGCGCTTGAGTTAATAGTTCAAACCAAAGCAAACCGGTTTAAGTGCGCCCCACTCCTTACGTAGCCTCGCTAAGAGTTTACGAACCCCTATCTGCATTTGAGGCGGTGGATCGACTACGTTGGGAATCGATCGAATTCGGTGGTACTTCAAAACGCGCTGAGCAGAGCGATTCATTAACTCGCGTCGCCTCATTGGCGTTACCAAGTTCAAGACCAGATGGCGTGCACATATTGGATTTGGATGGTGAGCGTTACATCTGCCCATGGTCGACTTCGGTTAGAACTTGGGCAGCGCTAAATGATTTTAAATCCAATATGCCATCTACGGTCGTACCATTTTTTGTCTCGAATTCCTTTGAAGAGGCGCTACAAGACAGCATTGATCTGCGCGTTAGCAAAGTGCCGCACATAATTTCGCAAACTTGGATCGTGCCACCAAGATGGTTTGCGCTCTTTGAAACTCATGAACGTATTCGCGGGCATCATGATGATGGCGCATTTGTAGTTCATCGAACCCAAATTTCGCGCGCCATTGGTCGCGCAAAAACCACGCACAATGCAGTTAAGAGCGCATTTGGTGAAGGGCCAGTCGAACAAGAGATTCTTGATTTAATTGATTGGTTAGAGATGT
>CAWULI010000064.1:0-4858 GCA_963923155.1 uncultured bacterium | reverse complement strand
CCGAAGCGGATTTGGATAAATTGTTAGATCTTTGCGACAACATTATGGGTCGCTCTTTCTGCGCACTTGCAGATGGTGCCGTCAGCCCAATCGCATCTTCACTTAAATATTTCCGCGAAGAATACGTAGAGCATATTCGCAACAAGGGTTGCCCTTTTGATCCTGTTGCTTCGACTCTATTTGCTGGGGTGAATTCATGACCACACAAGCAGAACGTCCAGCAGTAGAGGCGGTCGAGATGATCTCGGTCGTAATTGATGGTTTTGAAGTTTCGGTTCCAAAGGGAACTTTGGTAATTCGTGCTGCAGAAAAATTAGGAATTCAAATTCCAAGATTCTGCGATCATCCACTTCTTGATCCAGTCGGTGCTTGCCGCCAATGTTTAGTTGATATCGAGATCAACGGACGTAAATTTCCAAAGCCACAAGCTTCCTGCACCATTCCCGTCGAACCGGGGATGATCGTGAATACTCAATTGACCTCGAGCGTTGCTGATAAAGCGCAAAAGGGAATCATGGAGTTCTTGCTGGTCAACCATCCACTTGATTGCCCAGTCTGCGATAAAGGCGGCGAATGTCCGTTGCAGAATCAAGCAATGAGCAATGGTCGCGCCGAATCTAGATTTGAAGGATATAAGCGCACCTTTGAAAAGCCGATCAACATCTCTTCACAAGTTCTTTTGGATCGCGAGCGTTGCGTGCTCTGCGCTCGCTGTACTCGTTTTGCTGATCAAATCGCAGGAGATCCATTTATCACTTTGAATCAT
The DNA here is from genome assembly GCA_963923155.1 of uncultured bacterium. GTDB lineage: Bacteria > Actinomycetota > Actinomycetes > Nanopelagicales > Nanopelagicaceae > ZLKRG08. Next base: position 4,092 of record CAWULI010000064.1, on the reverse strand, counting down.
CGCGGTGCGTTACAACAAGTCGGAATCTACGAAGAGCAACCATTCGAATCATATTTCTCTGGTAACACAGTGCAGATCTGTCCGGTCGGTGCTTTGACTGGCGCTACTTATCGTTTCCGTGCACGACCATTTGATTTAGTTTCAACTCCATCCGCCTGCGAACACTGCGCATCTGGTTGCGATATGCGTACCGATGTCAGACGCGGCAAGACACTTCGACGCTTAGCCGGAGACGATCCTTCAGTTAACGAAGAGTGGAATTGCGATAAGGGTCGCTGGGCATTTAAATATGAATCTGCACAAGATCGCATCACTACACCATTGATTCGCAATGCGGCCGGAGAGTTAGTGCCGGCATCGTGGCCAGAAGCTCTTGCCGCAGCGGCAGCAGGTTTGACCACAGGTCGCGCCGCAGTATTACTTGGCGGTCGTGCGACTGTTGAAGATGCCTACGGATATTCCAAATTTGCGCGTGTTACTTTGGGTACCAACGACATCGATTTCCGCTCTCGGGTATCCAGCGATGAAGAGCGAGCATTCATCGCAAGTAATGTAATTGGCAATAGCACCTCTTATCGCGATATCGATGGTGCGGATCAAGTTTTACTTGTTGGTTTCGAACCAGAAGAAGAATCACCCATTGTCTTCTTACGCTTGAATAAAGCGGTACGCAAACGCAATCTAAAAGTTCATGCAATTGCATCTAAACTTTCAATTGGTAACGAGAAATTGAAATCTAATTTCATCTGCGTAGCTCCAGGCAATGAAGTATCTGCGCTAAGCGCAGTTAACTTAACTGAGAAATCAGTGGTTTTAGTTGGCGAACGCGCTGCAGAAACCACCGGTTTATTAACTGCAATCGCAGGCTTGGTTTCAAGAAGTGGCGCAAAACTTGCGTGGATCCCACGTCGCGCTGGCGAACGTGGCGCTATCGAAGCGGGAGCGATTGGAAATCTCCTTCCAGGTGGACGACCGGTATCCGATCCGGCAGCGCGCGTAGATGTTGCAACTGCATGGGGAGTTCATGGTTTACCAGAAACCCGTGGACTTTCCACCGAAGAGATTTATGCCAAGGCTGCCAGCGGTGAAATCAACGCACTCTTAGTTGGCGGTGTAGATCCTTTGGATGGTGCGGCAGCCGATGTTGCACTAAGCGCTTTACAAAAGGCATTTGTAGTTTCTTTAGAGATGCGTCCATCAGTAGTAACTGATCGCGCGAATGTAGTTCTGCCTATTGCAGCAGTTGCTGAGAAGAGTGGAACCTTTATTAATTGGGAGGGTCGCGGTCGCAGCTTTGATATTGCAATCGAGAACTCACTACAACGTAGCGATGTCCGTATCTTGTCATTGTTAGCAGATGAGATTGGTCGTCCCATTGGAATTTCCACTGTGGCTAAGGCTGCCAATGAATTCGCAGCGCTTGGCGCATGGGATGGCGCAAAGTCTGAATTCGGCGGCGTGAGTTCAATTGCGCCAATTACCGTTTCGGGTGATCAAGCAATCCTTACTTCGTGGCGTCGACTGCTTGATAATGGTTCGTTGCAAGATGGCGAAGCGAATCTTGCCGGCACTGCTCGTAAGACCGTTGCAGTGATCTCACCAAAGCGCGCCGCAGCTATCGGCGTAAATGATGGTGATTTGGTGAAGATCTCTAATAACAAGGGCGCCATCGTGTTACCTGTGATGATTGAAGCGATTCACGATGATGCAGTTTGGGCGCCACGTAATTCGATGGGCTCTGAACTTCTTCGTACTCTTGGTGCGGCAGCCAATTCTGTAGTTACGGTGGTGAAGGCATGAACCAATTGACTAATGCAGCTTTGATTGCCAACGATCCAGGTTGGTTGATCGTGGTTAAAGCGCTCATGACCTTTGCAATTTTGGTGGTCTTCACCTTGATGGCGATCTGGTGGGAGCGTCGTTTAATCGGATTTATGCAGGAGCGCCCAGGACCAAACCGCACCGGCCCACAAGGTTTGTTGCAATCGTTAGCTGATGGCGTGAAGTTAGCGCTTAAAGAAGATTTGATTCCTACCGCTGCAGATAAAGTGGTATTTATTTTGGCGCCGATCATTAGCGCCACGACTTGCTTTATGTCATTTGCGATCATGCCGATGACTGGCGAAGTGAAACTATTTGGCAAGACCACCGCGATGCAGATGACCGATCTACCGATCGCAGTGCTTTATGTATTAGCGGTTGCGTCAGTAGGTGTCTACGGAATCGTCTTGGCGGGTTGGTCCTCTGGATCAACATATCCCTTGCTCGGTGGACTTCGTTCAAGTGCTCAAGTCATTTCATATGAAGTAGCAATGGGCCTATCGCTAGTTGCAGTTTTCATCTATTCAGGATCCATGTCGACCGGCGAGATCGTGGCCGCACAAAATAAGTGGTGGAACGTAGTGGTGCTCTTCCCATCATTCGTGATCTATTTGATCTCGATGATTGGCGAAACAAATCGTGCACCATTTGACTTGGCTGAAGCTGAAGGCGAATTGGTTGGCGGATTCCACACCGAATACTCATCACTTAAGTTCGCGCTCTTCTTCTTGGCCGAATATATAAACATTGCAACTGTTTCTGCGCTCGCGACAACCTTGTTCTTAGGCGGCTATCGCGCTCTGCCAGGACTTGGCTTTACTGAGCAATGGCTTGGTGGTTGGTTTGGCATGGTCTGGTTCTTTTTAAAGGTCGCCTTCTTCTTCAATATCTTTGTCTGGGTTCGTGCGACATTGCCGCGCATCCGTTATGACCAATTCATGAAATTTGGTTGGAAGATTCTGATTCCATCATCGTTACTTTGGATCATCATTGTCGCTACTTTGCGCGCGCTTTCAACACAAGGTGCGCCACGTATCGTGGTTGCGATCTTTGCTGGCGCAGTAGTGCTCTTCATCATGGCGCTGACTTCGCTTTGGGATCGTGCTAAGCAACAAGCAAAAGAACCACCGTTGCTTGATGTAGAAGAGCCTTCTTTCCCAGTTCCAACTTTGCCTAATATGCCAAACCGGCCAACTAGCGGAGGTAATTGATGTCTGAGTTAGAACCGAAGCAGGGCTCGCTAGATAAGGTCTCTACAGCGCCCGTTGATGAGGCGAAAGAGGGCAGCTTGCTTGAGCAAGCAAAAGGTTTCTGGGTAACGCTACGTAATATCGGTAGACCGCATTTAACTGTTGAATATCCAGAAGTTAAAGCACCGACCGAAGAGCGATTCCATGGACGACATCAATTAAATCGCCATCCAGATGGTTTAGAAAAATGTGTTGGTTGCGAACTCTGCGCTTGGGCCTGTCCTGCCGATGCGATTTACGTCGAAGGTGCGGATAACACTGAAGAGGGACGTTTCTCACCCGGAGAGCGCTACGGCAAGGTCTATCAGATCAATTATTTGCGTTGCATCTTCTGCGGATTATGCATCGAAGCTTGCCCAACTCGCGCATTGACTATGACCAACGAATACGAATTGGCTGATCGCACTCGCGAGAAATTGATCTTTGAAAAAGATGATTTATTGGCGCCGCTACGTGAAGGTATGTTGCAACCACCGCATCCGATGTACCCAGGAACAGATGAGGGCGATTACTACCGCGGCAAGGTAACGCAGGCACATCCTTCACAGGAGGCGAAGTAATTGCATCAATTATTTGGATTTATGGGATTTGTTAGCGAAAATATCGGTAAGACCGGTACCCCAGAAGCGATTCAGTTCTATGTTTTAGCACCACTTTCAATCATTGCGGCTTTAAGCATGCTGATCGTTAAAAAAGCAGTGCACTCTGCGATCTTGATGGCATTCGTGATGTTGAGTTTGGCCTTCTTCTACATCGCGCAAGATGCGCCGTTCTTAGGCATCGTACAGATTGTGGTTTATACCGGCGCGGTCATGATGCTCTTCTTGTTTATCTTGATGTTGGTTGGCGTTGATTCAAAGGAATCATTAGTCGAAACCATCAAGGGAGTTCGCTTCACCGCAATTGCGGCATCGTTAGGTATCGGAACTTTATTAGTAGCGTTAATTGGAAGAGCCACCTTCGGACATCCATTTGTCGGAATGGGCGCTGCAAATAGTGATGGCAACGTACAGGCAATTGC
>CAWULI010000063.1:0-4867 GCA_963923155.1 uncultured bacterium | reverse complement strand
GTAACTTCTGAGTACATCTTGGGACAGAGCATCGTCTTCCGCGTTTATGCCAATAACGCAGATCAAGGCGGCGCAGTTATGGATTCATCCAATACCTCAAAGGCTTACATCGAAGTCTCTGGTGTAAAGGATCCACTACCACTTACCTATGGAAATCACAGTGGCGTGGCATTCTGGACCGCGGTCTTGAAGACCGGCACCGGTACTGGTTTATATTCAACATTGGGCACCATCAACTTCAAAGTAACCATGATTGCTAAGGACACCGACAAGATGAAGGTGCTCTCAACCAAGTTGGTTCCAAGGGTTGTTGGCGGTGTTCGCCAAGTAGATTCATCTGGTCGCACTATCTACGATCGCGTAAGTTATTACCGAACCGTAGTTGTAAACCCACCATTAAAGGGCGCAACTGGTACTTGGTCATCTAATTTCGCCACTTACTCGCAGCTAACTCTGTATGCGGTGCCAACCACAAAATAACCACCGTTAAAAACCAAAATTCATTTATTAATTTAATTTAGGAGAGAATCAAAATGAATAAAAAAGCTTGGGTAAGGGGCGTGATGGCTGCGGCATTGATCGCGGCGTTGGCCACACCTGCAATTGCAGATACTGAAAATATTTTGACGCTAACCGCACCAAAGGATTTGAAAGGTGTGCCTACTTTGCCATTTACGGGAAGTAAGATCACTTTTACGACTCCTGATATTTTGGCGGGAACAATCTCGACCGAACCGATTCAAGGTTATGTTGGCCAAGATTTCACCATTTCGGGTAAAGGGTTACCAGCCAACTCTTCTGTTGATTTAACTTGGTCCACCGCGGATGGCGCATGGCTTGCAGATGTACAACCAAATTCTATAAATTACCGTGGCTTGAAATTCCTTAAATATCCAGTGAAATTAGCAACTGTCACTAGTGACTCAAATGGCACATTTACTTTTAAGACAAAGGCGCCGGAAGATTTCGGTGGTCCGCATGATATTTTTGCCGTTGTTAATGGCAGTGCAGTAGCTAAGGGCGGATTCCAAACCAATCCAAAGTTCACTATGAGTCCGACTAGCGGACCAATTGGAACTCCAATCACAATTAAATACACCGGCATTGGATCAACTCTCTACACCGGTGGGATCTCATTGCTTTGGGATAACGGTTATGCAGGTGAAGCTCAAGCAGTTTGGACTCGCGGTACCGCACAATTCACAATCAGAGCAGCCGGACCAGTCGGAACCCATTATGTAACCGCAAATGATGGCATAGGGATTCAGTACATGAACTTGAAGCAATCACCGGTTCCGTTTTCAAAAGGTGGCGTCTTACCATTTAAAGTAACCAAAGATAATGGCGTGACTACTCCATATATTGAATATCCAGATTCAGTTACACCTTCAACCGAATTGCGCACCACGTTGTCGGATCAAGGTGTTGATCCAAAAACCAGTGCTAAGGCAACAGTAGGAATCAATAGCGCAGTCGTTGGTTCAAAAATCAAATTAGATGTCACTGGACTTACTACAACTGGCGCACACCAAATTGTTTGGGCGTCGGTAGTCGGAAATCGAGTGAATTGCTCCGGCACCTGCTGGCTTTACAGCGGAGTACCAATGGGGACTGCAACACCAGTTAATGGAAATTTCTCGACTGATGTAACTATTCCAGACAATTTAGGTGGATGGCACGTTATCCAAGTTAAATCGGGGGATTTGATCGAAGCTCAAGTTCCATTCTATGTAAAGCCAAGCATATTCGTTTACAAAAATAGCGCAGGGGAGGCATTAACTGCGGGAATTGCATTGGCAGATAATTCACCTCTACCCGAAGATCGCAATGGTTCAGGTACTCCAACGTATAAATTCAAAGCAGGGGAAGAGATGACCATTGCTATGAAAGGTGTTGGCTGGACCCAACTCGATAACACCATGGCCGTTACATATGACAATAGTTATATTGGTTATGGATGTGGATTTAATTCAAATGGATATATGGTGATTCATCTACCAGTAGTTGGCGCACCGGGTACTCACATAATTGATCTACATCCGTTGTATTACACAAATCAACCTTCATTTGCTAGCACTCCATACGGAATGTTGCCCATACTTGATTGGAAGAATGATGCCGCAGGATTAGCTTTGGGATATCAATTACCCGCAGTTCATTTCTCAATTCAAATCGTCAAGTAACCTAACTCCAGAGGTTAATTGGTCCTGCTCCTGCGAAAGCGGGGGTGGGACCAATTCCATTTACCAAATAAAGCCATCGTTGCTGGAAGTAATAAGAGTCGAATGATCGTGACATCAATTGCGATTCCAGCAACTAAACCAACGCCAAGTTCTTGTAATCCAGCAAAGTGGCCGCTTAAGAAACCGGTTAAAGCTCCGATCATCACCAAAGCAGCGGATGTGACCACACCACCGGTATTTGCTAAACCTTCGATTATCGCCCGGTCATTATCGAAATGTTGCAGGTAACTCTCGCGCATCCTCGAGACTATGAACAATTCGTAATCCATAGATAGTCCAAAGAGAATTGCGAAGATAAAAAGCAAGGTCCAGATCTCAATTTGTTCTAATTTGTAAACGCCGATTCCACGTTGCATTACAAAGACCACAGTGCCGATTGCCACGCCGATTGAGACTAGATCAAGCAATATCGCGTTGATAGGAATTAGAAGCGAGGCGAGAAATCTGCGCAAAATCAGGAATGAGATCAGCAGCGAGATAAGAGCGATTATCGGGAAGGTCTCTTTTATTTTCTGGATCAGGTCAAAACCCTGAGCCGGGGCGCCACCGATACTTAGCTTCGTCCCTGCCGGGAAATCGCCTTTAAAACCCCGTAAGAATTTAATGAGAACCTGACTGTCTCCTAAATTATTTCGAGAAATCACGAAGAAGCGAAGGTTCTTGCCGCTGCTATCTACAAAGGTCTTATCGGTAATCACGCCCAATACATCTTTGCGCTTTGAGATCTCAGCACCCATTTTTGCTTGCGCTGCATCAACATTAGTTAACTCAGGCAGTGAGATGACTACCTGAATGGGTGAGATGATGCCTTCCCCAGCTCTATCGGTCACAAACTTGATCGCCTTTGCTGATTCGAGCTCTGCGGGGATAGCAGAGATTGAACTTGGAGTCACCGAGAGTTTAGAAATTTGCGAAATGGGTAGCGCCAATAAAACCAGCGAGATTAATAAAACTAATTTTGGTCTTCTTACTACCAAAGTACCTAACTTTCGGAATTGTTCGGAAGCAAATTTAGGTTTTACGCCTTCACTTCCAAGGAAGGATAAGAGCGCCGGTTGCAAAGTAAGTGCCGCAGCGATTGCCACCAACGGAACAATTGATCCTGCGATTCCAAGGGAACGGATAAAGGGAACCGGAACCCAAATCAAAGTAGAGAGTGCGATGGCAACGGTAGAACCTGAAATCAAAATGGTCCGTTGGGTTTTCTTGATATCTCCATCTAGTTTGTAACGATGCACCATGAGCAGTGAGTAATCAATCGCCAGACCCAGCCCGATTAACTCCACGATATTAGGAATGTACAAAACCATCAACATTTTATGTGCCAACACATAAATTAGTCCGATAGCAGTTGAGATGGTGGTGAGTGCAACGATCAAAGGAATCATCATGGACCAGATGGATCTCAAAGTGATAAATAGGAATACAAGTGCTACTAAGATGGCAATTAATTGACCTCGCTTTAGATCCCGGTCCAAAATCGGCGATACATCACTCTTTATCGCAGGCGGTCCGGTTACTTTCGCTTCTGACAATCCGACATCTTGTAAAGATTGACGTAGCGTTTGCGTGAATTCCGAGGCGCGCTGCAGATCAAAGTTGGTCTGGATATTGGCGTAGAGAACTCCAAAAACCGCCTTAAATTGCAGCACCTTCGCGCCAGGAATTGCTTTGGCAGCTTCGTTTACTTTGACTTCAAGCGTTGATTTATCAACATTCTTGTATTTATCAAGGACGATAAATGCGCCTTCGGTGTTCTCGCCAAAGGCATCACTAATTACTTTATCTGCCTTCGCAGAAGGGCTACCCGGTACCGTAATCGAAGTTGTTAATAGGGAATCGATATTGGCATTTGCATAGAAACCAAAGAGGGTGAGCGCCACCCAAATAGTTACTACTAAACCCCGATAGCGAATCACATTATGCGTTGAGCGCAGCCAGACCAATCTCAACCATATTATTTAATGAACGCTCGCGCGCATCTGAATCCATTGCTTCGTGTGTGAAGACGTGATCGGAAACGGTAAGAATTGCAAGTGCGCGACGTTGCTTGCGCGCTGCAATCGAATACAAAGCTGATGCTTCCATCTCAAGCGCCAAGACTCCGTGCGCGCGTAATTTATCTTTCGAATCAGTTTCGTCATAGAAGTAATCCATTGAAGAAACGCCACCAACATGGCAACCGCCATGTTTCTGTGCAGCCTGGTAAGCCGCTTGCAACATCAAGAAATCTGCGTGTGGCGCAAAGTCCAAACCGTTGGTAAATCTGCGATTGATATTTGAATCAGTCGATGCAGTCATCGCCAAGATGACATCGCCGACCTTGGTGTGATCCTGAATTCCGCCGGCGGTTCCGATACGGATCGCTTTCTGGACGTCATATTCGTTGAAGAGCTCAGTGGCATAGATCGAGATCGAGGGCAACCCCATGCCGGTACCCATGACTGAGATCCGCTCACCTTTATATATGCCGGTAAATCCGAACATATTGCGGACCGCGTTAAATTGCTTGACCTCGGTCAGCCAGTTCTCGGCCACCCACTTGGCGCGAAGGGGGTCGCCCGGTAGGAGGATGCGGTCGGAGATATCGCCCTTCTGGGCGGAAATGTGTACGCTCATAAATT
>CAWULI010000062.1:0-4888 GCA_963923155.1 uncultured bacterium | reverse complement strand
GAAGTGCAATTTAATTTACGTCGCGGCGAGATGACCACCCCGATTCAGTACGAAGAATTGGCGCGCGAATTAGGAATTGCAGTAGGCGAGAAGGCAGATGTAATCAAGACTCGGGAAGCAGTGCTAAAGATCCGCGCTCGCAAAGGAATGTTGTTAGATGACAAAGATCCGGATACTTTTTCGGCCGGATCCTTCTTTACTAATCCGATTATCGCGGAAAGCCAGATTCCAAATGGTGCGCCTAAATATCCGCAAGGTGATGGAACTTTCAAGACCAGCGCAGCTTGGTTGATTGAAAATAGTGGCATCAATAAGGGTCAACGGTTAAATGGTGCTGGTATTTCAAATAAACATGTCTTAGCGATCACTAACGCCGATAATGCAAAGGCTGCTGATATTGCAGCGCTTGCGATGCAGGTGCGCGATGCAGTCAGATTGCAATTTGGAATTGAGCTAAAACCAGAGGTTAATCTGGTTGGACTTTCGCTTTAACCTTCAGTAATTAGTTTTTTGATGCGTGCGATGCCCTCTTTGATTTCGTCATCGCTTGTCGCATAGCTAAAACGTAAATATCCGGAAGGTCCGAAGGCTTCACCAGGAACCGCGGCGACTTCGACTTCATCAAGAATCAAAGTGGCCAATTCGCTGGAAGTTTTGGGAGTCTTGCCGCGGTAACTCTTATTTAGCGCACCCTTAACTGATGGATAGGCGTAGAAGGCACCTTGCGGCATCGGACATTCAAATCCTGGAATCTCGTTAAGCAATTGCACGATCAATTTACGTCGACGATCAAAGGCTTTTCCCATCTCATGCACCGCAGAGAGATCATTATTTAACGCAGTGATTGCTGCACGCTGTGCGATGTTGTTTACGTTTGAAGTTAGATGTGATTGCAGATTGGTGGCTGCTTTGATGACATCTTTAGGGCCAATCATCCAACCCACGCGCCAGCCGGTCATCGCATATGTCTTAGCTACACCATTTAATACGATGCAGGTATCTGCAAGGGCAGGTACCGCAACACAGATAGAAGTCGCTTTGATGCCGTCATAAACCAAGTGCTCGTAAATCTCATCGGTGATTACCCAGATGCCATGCTTTAACGCCCACTCGCCAATTGCTTTGGTTTGTGCTTCGCTGTAAACAGATCCGGTCGGGTTAGATGGCGAACAGAAGAGAAGTGCCTTTGTGTTCGGGGTGCGCGCTGCTTCTAATTGTTCGACGGTGACTAAATAATTTTGAGTTTCATCCGCGAATACTTCGACCGGAATACCTCCAGCTAATTTGATCGCTTCGGGATAAGTGGTCCAATACGGTGCAGGTAATAAGACTTCATCACCTTTATCTACGATGGTTGCGAATGCTTGATAAACCGCTTGCTTGCCACCATTTGTAACTAGAACTTGATCGGCGGTGATTTCGTATCCGCTATCGCGTTTGGTCTTTGCAACAATCGCATCGCGCAATTCTGGAAGACCGGGTGTTGGCGTGTATCGATGATTTGGTACTTTGCTTGCCGCATCGATTGCGGATTGGACTATGTAATCAGGCGTTGGAAAATCTGGCTCACCAGCGCCGAAGCCGATGACTGGGCGACCCGCCGCTTTTAAGGCCTTCGCTTTGGCATCTACGGCCAAGGTAGCGGATTCGGCGATGCTCGCGATTCGTGCGGAGATTCTCTTGCTCACGAGGTAAACCTACCTGCCCGATTTCTCATAACTCTAACTGCACCCTAGACTTCCCTCTCTTGACGGAATTCCGGATGATTCGGCGCGCCGTCAAACAGAGCACGCCAAGGTGCTCAATAGGGCAGTAGCTCAATTGGCAGAGTTCCGGTCTCCAAAACCGGCGGTTGGGGGTTCAAATCCCTCCTGCCCTGCAAGCTAGTTGAAAAACTGGATGAAGAACGGGAAGAAGAAAGAGAGAAGGTAAGAAGGTGGAGCAAGAGGTAACACGTAATGAAGAGTCGGGCGAGAAGCTCGGAATCTTCGCGCGCACCGCTCTCTTTTATCGTCAAGTGGTTTCAGAATTAAAGCGCGTCGTTTGGCCAACTCGTGAACAGTTAACGACTTACACCTCAGTTGTTTTGGTATTCGTAACCTTCATCATCGCAGTGGTCTCGCTCTTTGATTTAGGTTTAACAAAATTAGTTTTCTGGATCTTTGGTTAATCGGGTTAAAGGGATTAAATAGGAAGAATTGATGTCAGACGAATTAGAAGTGGATGCATTCGAGGCCGCGCTAGCATCTAATAGCGAATCGAATAGCGAAGAGCCAACTGCTCCAGTTGCCGTTGCTGAAGTCCAAACCGAGACCGATGCAGATACCGAAGTAGATCCAAATGCAGAGTTTCGTGCTGCGCTACGTAACGCACCTGGTGAATGGTTTGTGATTCACTCTTATGCTGGTTACGAAAAGAAGGTCAAGGCCAACTTGCAGAACCGCATCAACACCTTACACATGGAAGATTACATTCATCAGATCGAAGTTCCTGAAGAGGAATTCATTGAGATTAAAAAGGGCGAGCGCAAGATTGTTAAGCGCAACGTCTTCCCAGGTTATGTTCTCGTTCGCATGGATCTGACAGATGAATCTTGGTCAGCAGTTCGAAATACTCCTGGCGTTACTGGATTCGTTGGCAACGCGCACCATCCATCACCGCTTTCTTTGGATGAAGTCGAGAAGATCTTGGCGCCACGTCCGGTTAAGAAGGATGGCAAGCCAGATATCAAGCATGTCGAATTCGAAATTGGCGAATCGGTCACCGTTATGGATGGACCATTTGCAACGCTTCCTGCGACGATCTCAGAGATCATGCCAGAGCAGGCAAAGTTAAAGGTTTTGGTTTCAATCTTCGGTCGCGAGACCCCTGTCGAGCTTGGTTTCAACCAGGTTCAGAAGCTTTGAAATCAAAAAATTAAATAGGTAAAAAATAAAGTAGAAAAGCAAGAAAAAACAAAGAAGGAAAAGAGAGAAATGGCACCAAAGAAGAAAGTATCTGCAATGATCAAGTTGCAGATCGAAGCCGGCGCTGCAACACCAGCACCACCAGTAGGTCCAGCTCTCGGTCAGCATGGTGTGAACATCATGGACTTCGTAAAGGCGTACAACGCTGCTACTGAGTCACAAAAGGGCAACATCATTCCGGTGGAGATCACCGTTTATGAAGATCGCTCATTCACATTCGTCACAAAGACACCTCCTGCATCTCGATTGCTCTTGAAGGCTGCTGGAATCGAAAAGGGTTCCCCAGTTCCACACAAGAACAAGGTCGCAACAATCACTAAGGCGCAAGCTGCTGAGATTGCAAAGACAAAGATGGAAGACCTAAACGCTAACGACATCGAAGCGGCGACCCTGATCATTGCAGGCACTGCTCGTTCGATGGGAATTATCGTCGAAGGAATTTAACTTCACGAATAAGTGAAGTGGGAGATCCACGCTGGATCGACTGAACCACAACCTAATCAAGATAAAAATAAAAAAGAGATATAAAGAGAGAAATTAGGCAGAAATGAAGCGCAGTAAGAAGTACGAAGAGGCAGCCAAGAAGGTAGATCGCAATAAGGTCTACTCACCACTTGAAGCTGCGACTCTCGCGAAAGAGACCACCACAGTTAAGTACGACGCAACTATCGAAGTTGCCATGGTCCTTGGCGTAGATCCAAAGAAGGCAGATCAAGCAATCCGTTCGACAGTTAACTTGCCACATGGCACAGGTAAGACTGCGCGCGTTTTGGTATTTGCTACCGGTGCCAATGCCGATGCAGCTCGTGCTGCAGGTGCAGATATCGTCGGTGCTGATGAATTGATCGCAGAGGTCGAGGGTGGCCGTTTGGACTATGACGCAGTGGTTTCAACCCCAGATTTAATGGGCAAAGTTGGTCGTTTAGGTAAGGTGCTTGGTCCACGTGGACTTATGCCAAATCCAAAGACCGGCACCGTTACTACCGATGTGGCAAAGGCTGTTTCTGATATCAAGGGCGGAAAGATCGAATTCCGCGTTGATAAGAACTCGAACTTGCACTTCATCATCGGTAAGTCATCTTTTACTGCTCAGCAATTGGCAGAGAATTTCAACGCAGCGCTTGATGAAGTTATGCGTGCAAAGCCAGCTTCATCCAAGGGAAATTACTTGAAGAAGGCAGTGATCTCGTCGAACATGGGCCCTGGTATCCAAGTTGATACTTCAGGTTCACGCGTCGCAGCACCTGCTAATTAATTTTTCCTCACTTTAAGCGTTATAAATAAGCGGATTTGCCCGTTATGGGCAGGTCCGCTTATTATTTGGCTCTCTTCCAGAGACCGCTGGCAGATCAGCAATGATCACTAAGCCCCGCGCAGGATAGATTCGGAACTTTCCGTGTCGCATCGTGCGCACGGATTTTTTTTATGCTCGGCGGTTTCCAGAAGTTCACTATAAACAGAAAGGTGAACCAACATGGCTCGCCCAGATAAGACAGCGGCAGTCGCTGAGCTAACTGAGGACTTCAAGTCTGCAGATGCGATTGCGCTAACTGAATACCGCGGTCTAACCGTAGGTGCGATGAAGACACTTCGTCGTTCACTTGGTTTAGAAACAAAGTATGCAGTTGTTAAGAACACCCTTACCAAGATCGCCGCAAAGAATGCCGGAGTAGAGATCGATGAGACTCTATTAAAAGGTCCTTCAGCGGTTGCATTCATCAAGGGTGATTCGATAAATGCCGCAAAGGCGCTTAAAGAATTCCAGAAAGAGAATCCACTTCTTGTAATCAAGGGTGGAATCTTCGATGGTAAGGCGGTTTCGACTGCCGAAATTATGAAGCTAGCTGATCTAGAGTCTCGCGAAGTGCTCTTGGCGAAGTTGGCTGGCGCTATGAAGGGAACTATGGCCAAGGCCGCACGTA
>CAWULI010000061.1:0-5064 GCA_963923155.1 uncultured bacterium | reverse complement strand
AAAGCGCTAGCCGAAGGTTGGCAGATGCATGATTTTAGAAAGTTTAGGAAGTTAAATAGATGGTTAGGCCCTGCGGTAAGCCGATTAGTCGCGCTTGGTGCATGGATTGCTCCGCGGTCAAAGGGAGATAGAAAAGGCGACTAATATAGGCAGGTTATGTATCGCACCTTTGCCGATTATCTTCGTTCACTAGATGATGCCGCGCTCTCGCGATTATTCTCATTACGTCCCGATTTAATCTCACCAACGCCACCTGATTACGCCGCGTTAGCTGTTCGCGCAAATAGCGGGCCGAGTTTGGCTCGAGTCATCGACTCATTAAATGCCTTCGAAATTCAAGTTTTAGAAGCGCTGATGGTGATCTCTGAACCTATCGATATCAAAGAACTAGTACAGGTAACCGACGAATCAGCCCGATTTGTATTTAAGAAATTTGAAGAACTTGTTCTGATTTACGAAGGGAACATTCCAACTCAACTGCGCGAAGTGATTGGTGCGGAACCTGCCGGACTTGGCCCTAAATCACTTGCCAAGCTGGATCTAAAATCACTAACGAAAGCGCCAGATGCGGCGCAGAAGGTAATGAGCGCATTGATGTGGGGGCCACCACGAGGTGCAGTCGGCGATATAAATAATCCTGGACCCGGAATCGCGTGGTTAATGGAGCATCATTTTGTGGTTCCACTTGATCAACGACATGTAATCATGCCAGCAGAGGTCGCTATCCATTTACGCGGTGGCAAGATCCACAAAGAGTTAAAAGCAAATGCGCCAGAATTAAATGGAAAGCGTTACAACCAGAGCGATATTGATCGCGCTGCAATTGCAAATATCTCCAATCTCTTACGTTGGTGCGAGGAGTTATTAAATTTCTGGGGCGAGACGGCACCAACCGCGCTACGTGCTGGCGGTTTGGGTGTTCGAGATCTCAAAGATGCCGCAACCCACTTAGGTGTCAGCGAAGGTTGTGCCGCATTTGTAGCAGAGCTATGTTATCTAAGCGGTTTAGTAGCAATTGATACCGACGAGACAATCGCGCCTACAAATACTTTTGATATTTGGATCACTCAAGATTTCGAGACCAAATGGCGCAATCTAGTTTCGCTTTGGTTGATCACTTCACGTGTTGCTGGTCTAGTTGGACGAAGCGATCAAAAATTCGCAGCTTTAGGCCCTGAATTAGACCGTGTTAGTGCAGCAAATATCCGCAACCGAATCTTGGAAGAGTTACGCAGCAATATCGAACTTTCACCCGAACACGTTTCATTTATCGAACGAATGAAATGGTTGGCGCCACTTCGTCGCGGTGCGAATCTACGTGATGATCTAGTCAAATGGACCCTAGAAGAGTGCGAATGGCTAGGTATAACCGGGCTTGGCGCGCTATCAACATTTGCCTCTGAATTACTTGAGGGCGATAAAGATCTCGGTGTAAATGCCGCACTGCCTACCCCAATTGATTTCATAACCATCCAAAGTGATCAAACTGCAATTGCGCCGGGTCCGCTTCAGCATGAACTTGCAATCGAATTGAGCCAGATGGGTGATATCGAAAGTCGTGGCGCTGCAACGGTCTATCGCTTCACCGAGAGTTCGATTCGCCGTGCACTTGATCACGGAAAATCCAGCGCCGAGATCATCAAATTCTTAACCAAAATCTCTAAAACTAATTTGCCGCAACCGCTCGAGTATTTGATTACTGATACCGCGCGTAAACACGGCCAACTACGAGTCGGCGCGATACATAGCTACTTGCGTTGCGAGGATCCCGCGATCCTGACCGAGATTTTGGCGGATAAACGAGTAGATCTAGGGTTACGTCAGATCGCACCAAATGTATTGGTCTCTGATTTCGATTTGGATGAAGTACTTAATGTGCTTAGAAGCAATGGTTATTTACCGGCAGCAGAGAGTGCGCAAGGAATTCTCTTGGCTTCACCTCATAACAAGAGAGTGATGAATCGACCAAAACCACCAAGGATTGTCGGTGAGATCGAACCTCCGACGCAAGAGGCAATCAAAGCTGCGATTCGCGCGATTAAAGTCGGTGAGAAATCAACCGCAACTCAAACTCAATTACGTAATAGCGGTGCCTTACCAAGAACTACCGCAAATGAAACGCTGGAAATATTAAAAGAGATCATAAGTGCAAGCCCAAATCGCACCATTTCAATTGGCTATGCAGATAACAATGGTGGCGTATCGCATCGCATTATTGATCCAGTCAAAATTTCTTTAGGAGCATTGGTCGCCAAGGATCACAGCACGGGCGAATTACAGACCTTTAAAATCGCGCGAATTACTGGGGTCGCTCCGCTATGAACGAGCCAAGTGGCAGAATGGCCTCCATGTCGCGAGAGTTAATAGCGCTTGAAGCGCTGGTCAGATGCGAATCACCATCTGAAGATCTCGCCGCTTGTCGCAAAGTTGTTGAACTTGCTAATCAAATAGTCACCGAAGAGCTTGGTAAACCGGGTGAAATCTTGGAAGTAAATGGCAGACCGGTGCTCTGGTGGGGCGCTAAAGATCCGAAAGTTGTTCTACTCACCCATCTCGATACCGTCTGGCCAATTGGTTCATTTGATCCGATCTGGCAGATAGATGGCGATGTACTTCGCGGTCCCGGAACTTTCGATATGAAAGTGGGATTTATTCAGGGACTTTTTGCCTTGAAAGGTATTGAAGGATCAGTTGCACTTATCGCAACTACCGACGAAGAGATCGGTAGCAATGCATCGCGCGAATTGATTGAACAAGTTTCAAAAAAGGCCAGCGCAGTTTTGGTATTGGAAGCATCGTTAGATGGCAAGGTAAAAACTGGACGAAAAGGCACCGCGATGTATGTCATCAAAGCGATTGGCCTTGCTTCGCATGCGGGGCTAGAACCTGAAAAGGGAATCAATGCCACCGTTGAAATCGCGGCACAGATTTTAAAACTCAAAGGACTCGAATCGAAGGAGCATGGCACCACAGTGGTACCAACATTATTAAAAGGTGGCACGACCGCTAACACGGTTCCTGCTGAAGCGACCCTTGAAATCGATGCTCGATCCTTTAGCCAAAGTGATCTCGAAAGAGTAGATCGCGCGATCAAATCGTTAGCAGCAGAAACGGATGGCGCGAAGTTAGAGATCACCGGTGGTTTAAATCGTCCAGTACTCGAAACCAGTTCTACCCAAGAGTTATATGAGATTGCAGAGCGCGTTGCTAAAGATTTGGGAATGGCGCCACTTGGTGCAGTTCAAGTGGGCGGTGCGAGCGATGGCAACTTCGCAGCGGCGGCCGGTGCGCGAGTTCTAGATGGTTTGGGCGCTGTTGGTGGCGGTGCGCATGCTGCACATGAGTGGGTTTCAATCAGCGCGATCTCAAAGCAGATCAAATTATTAAATGCATTTATTAAGGAGCTCTTGAAATGAGCGACGGCCCGTTAATTGTCCAAAGCGACAAGACGCTTCTGCTCGATGTTGATCACCCAAATTCAACTGAATGTCGCCGCGCCATCGCACCTTTTGCAGAATTAGAGCGCTCTCCAGAACACATCCATACTTATCGTCTTACTAATCTTGGTCTCTGGAATGCACGCGCGGCAGGGCATGATGCTGAAAATGTCATCGATACTTTAATCAAATATTCACGTTATGCGGTGCCACATTCATTATTGCTTGACATCGCCGAAACCATGTCACGTTATGGTCGACTACGTTTGGAATCTAATCCAATTCATGGATTGGTTCTGGTAACCACCGATAGCGCAGTATTAGAAGAGGTAATTCGCGCTAAGAAGATCGCACCGCTATTGGGTTCGCGTATCGATAAGGAAACCATTGCGGTTCATCCTTCACAGCGCGGTGCAATCAAACAACATCTATTACGTTTAGGTTGGCCGGCCGAAGATTTCGCGGGATATGTAGATGGACAAGCTCACCCAATCGAACTAAATCAAGAGGGTTGGAAGATTCGCCAGTATCAAGAACATGCCGCAGAAGGTTTCTGGCATGGCGGTAGCGGTGTTGTAGTGCTTCCTTGCGGTGCCGGAAAAACAATTGTCGGCGCAGCGGCGATGGCACATGCCAAAGCAACTACCTTGATCTTGGTCACCAATACTGTTGCCGCACGCCAATGGCGCGATGAATTGTTGCGCCGCACCTCTTTAAATGAAGATGAGATCGGTGAATATAGCGGTGCTAAGAAAGAGATTCGTCCCGTAACAATTGCAACTTATCAAGTGATGACCAAGAAGAAGAATGGCGTCTACGCGCATTTAGATCTCTTCGATTCATACGACTGGGGACTGATTATTTACGATGAAGTACATCTACTTCCGGCGCCAATTTTTAGATTCACTGCTGATATCCAATCTCGTCGTCGACTTGGATTGACCGCAACCCTGGTCCGCGAAGATGGTATGGAGGGCGAAGTATTCTCTTTAATCGGACCGAAACGTTTCGATGTACCTTGGAAAGAGATCGAATCACAAGGTTATATCGCGCCGGCCGAATGTATCGAGATTCGTGCGACGCTCTCTGAATCGGAACGACTTTTATATGCGACCGCCGAAACCGAGGAGAAATATCGCTTCTGTGCCACCACTGCTACCAAACGAAAAGTAGTCCAAGCCCTAGTCGAGAAGCACGCTGAAGATCAAGTATTAGTAATTGGCCAGTACATTTCGCAACTTGATGAATTAAGTGAGGATCTCGGAGTTCCGGTGATCAAAGGTGAGACTCCAATCAAAGAGCGCGAAGAGCTATTCGCAGCGTTTCGAAGTGGAGAAATTAAATGTCTAGTTGTCTCAAAAGTCGCTAACTTCTCAATTGATTTACCTGATGCGACCATCGCAATCCAAGTAAGCGGAGCATTCGGTAGCCGTCAAGAAGAGGCGCAGAGGCTTGGTCGCATCCTGCGTCCAAAATCAGATGGTCGTGGAGCGCGTTTCTATTCTGTCGTTAGCAGAGACACAATTGATCAGGATTTCGCACAGAATCGTCAGAGATTCTTAGCAGAACAGGGTTACAGCTACAGAATTATTGATGCTGACGATGTTTTTCAAGGAAAACTTTAAAC
>CAWULI010000060.1:0-5230 GCA_963923155.1 uncultured bacterium | reverse complement strand
TTTCAGCCACTAGCCCTTACCAGCCGCCTTCTGGAACGCAGTCGAGAACTTGCTCTGCTCTGCAGGTGACAATGATCGGAAAGTTTTCAAGTTCTTCCACATCGCATCATCTGGGAAGATCAATGGATTATTTACCTGCTTTGGATTGATCTTCGCCATCGCCTCTTTAGCGCCTTGCACTGGGCAAACGTAAGTAATGTAATTAGAAAGTCGCGCTGCAATCTCTGGTTGATAGTAGAAATTAATCAGAGCCTCGGCGCTCTTCTTATTAGGAGAGGTCGATGGAATCATCCAGTTATCGGTAGAGAAGGTTCCGCCTGATTCTGGAAGTGCAAAACCAAACTTGTTTCCATTCTGAAGATTGAGCTGATTGATATCGCCTGACCATCCAATTACGGCAACAGCATCACCAGAGATCATGTCCTCTGAGTAAGACTGGCCTTTAATCTGTCTAATGTAGCCGTCTTTGATCTTCTTTGCGATGAAATCTACGGCGTTCATAAATTGCGCCTCAGTGAATGGCTTCGAGATATCTACACCCTGCCACATCATGATGATGCCTACGGTGTCGCGCATTTCTGACAATACTTCAATACGACCCTTATTGGCCGGCTTAAAAAGATCATCTACAGTCTTTAAGCCCTTTGGAACAAGTGCTTTGTTCCAGGCCAGACCAGCAATCACACCAGCATAAGGCAGAGAATTATTGCGACCTGGATCCCAAGTCACATTTGCTTGCGAAGCGATCACATTCTTCTTGTTTGGAATCGCGCCAGCATCGAATTTCTGTGTAAAACCTGATGCGATCCAACGTTGCGCCATCCATGCAGTCAAAACGACGGCGTCATAACCTATGTCCTTCTTCAATTTCAATTGTGGCGTTACTTTTGCAGTAAAGGAATCATTGTCGTCTACTGCCTCTTGATAAGTAACTTTGATTCCGGTCTGCTTCTGGAAATCTTCGAGAGTCGGATACTTCTTAGTCTTGTTATCGAAATCTAGATAAAGTCCCCAGTTTGCCCAACGAACCTGGCCAGCTGCAATTGCCGGCGATAGATTTAACATAGTTGCTGCACCAACTGCACCTGCACCTGCTAAAACTTGACGTCTAGATAAGTATTGTTTTGCGAATACTTCTAGGTCTTTAAGCATTGGATCGTTATCGGTCATTGGGTTATCGGCACCTTTCATCTCTTTAGCGTCAGAATCCTAAAGCCAATTAGGCATTTAGATTAGTCATAACGTGCTTAATTCGAGTGTAATCCTCGAATCCATAGCTACTGAGGTCCTTGCCGTAGCCGCTGCGCTTATAACCACCATGTGGCATCTCAGCCACCAGCGGGATATGGCAGTTGATCCATACGCAACCAAAGTCGAAGGCCTTGGCCATCCGCATCGCGCGACCGTGGTTGCTGGTCCAGACCGATGAGGCCAATCCATATTCGACGCCATTGGCCATGCGTACTGCATCTGCTTCATCTTTGAACTTTTGAACTGTGATCACTGGGCCAAAAATCTCTTCTTGGATATGGCGATCGCTCTGCTTTAGGTCAGCTATAACTGTTGGTTCGATGAAGAAACCATCGCGGGCAACTTGAGCGCCGCCTGCGACTACTTTCGCGTGCGCAGGAACTTCGGATAAGAATCCCTTGACGCGCGCCAATTGGTTGGCGTTATTAACTGGACCGAAGAGCACATCATCTTCATTTGGCGCACCAGTCTTTAAACCCTTGGCTTGTGCAGCAATTAATGAGACGAACTCATCATATGCGCTCTCTTCGACGATCACACGAGTTGCTGCAGTGCAATCCTGTCCGGCGTTGAAGAACCCTGTGATCGCGATAGTTTCTGCCGCAGCGGCAAGATCGGCATCAGCAAAAACAACTACCGGTGCTTTGCCACCTAATTCCAGATGTACTTTCTTCAATGATTTAGATGCACTTCCCGCGACCTCCATACCAGCGCGAACCGATCCGGTGATCGAAACCATCGCAGGTGTTTGGTGTTCCACTAATAAACGACCAGTATCACGTTCTCCAGTAATCACATTGATTACGCCTTCTGGAAGAAATTCGCTCATCACATTTGCCATGAACACAGTGGACATCGGAGTGGTGTCAGAAGGTTTTAATACCACGGTGTTTCCGGCAGCGATTGCTGGGGCCCACTTCCAGACTGCCATCATCATCGGATAATTCCATGGCGTTACCTGTGCGCAGACACCAATGGGTTCGCGGCGAATAAAAGAGGTCATCCCTTTCATATATTCGCCGGCAGATTTTCCTTCTAGATTTCGCGCAGCGCCAGCAAAGAATCTGATCTGATCTACCATCGGTGGAATCTCTTCGGATGCGGTTAATCCCTTTGGTTTGCCGGTGTTCTTGGATTCGATATCGATGAACTCTTCGGCGCGCGATTCAATTGCATCTGCAATCTTTAATAATGCGCGTTGGCGTTCTGAAGGAGTCGTATCGCGCCAACTTTCAAATGCGTTTGCGGCGGCTTTCATCGCAGCATCTACATCGGCTTGCCCTGATTTAGGAGCTTCTGCGTATGCCTGACCAGTTGAGGGATCAATGATCTTGGTGGTCTCGCCAGATGAAGAAGGTACAGATTTACCATTTATGAAATTCGCGATTTTTTCCATGCGAATAATCTAGTTACTTTTTCGCACCTTCGCTAGCGGCTAATTGGCCACATGCGCCATCGATTTCTCTACCGCGAGTATCGCGGACGGTAACTGGCACGCCATAACTTTCTAAGACTCGTACGAATTCTCTTTGATCTTCAGGTCTCGACGCGGTCCATTTAGAACCAGGCGTCGGGTTTAACGGAATCAAATTAACGTGCGCATTACGGTTCTTCAGTAATTTACCTAATAGATCCGCGCGCCATGCTTGATCGTTGATGTCTTTGATTAATGCATATTCGATTGAATATCTGCGACCAGTAGTTTTTGCATATTCATCTGCAGCGGCCAAAATTTCGCGAACCTTGAAACGTGTATTGATCGGTACCAAGGTATCTCTTAATTCATCATCAGGTGTGTGCAGCGAGACTGCCAGCGTTACCGGTATTCCCTCTTTGGTGAATTTCTCGACGCCATTTACCAATCCGACTGTAGAAAGCGTGACCGAACGCGCTGAGATTCCTAGACCATCAGGGTTTGGCGAGGTGATATTTCGAATCGCCTGCACCACTGCTTTGTAATTAGCGAGAGGTTCGCCCATTCCCATGAAGACGATATTTGATAAACGAATTGCCTCGCCACCAACTTCTCCATTTGCAAAGGTACGCGCTGCTGACACGATCTGTTCGGTGATTTCACCGGCAGTGAGATTTCGCTTTAAACCACCTTGGCCGGTGGCACAGAATGGGCAGGCCATGCCGCACCCTGCTTGCGAAGAGATACAAACAGTGGCGCGATCGGGATATTTCATCAAAACCGATTCAACCAAAGTTCCATCGTGTAACTTCCAGAGATCCTTACGAGTTAATCCATTGTCAGTCTGCAACGAGCGAACCAATTCGATTAACTTTGGCGTAAAGGTATCGGCAAGTTTCTGGCGCAAATCTGCTGGGATATCGCTCCAGGTATCTGGTTGATTATTTAAGTGAGTGTAGTAATGAACTGCTACTTGGTTGGCGCGAAATGCCGGGATTCCGAGCTCTTCACATTTTGATTTTCTTTCATCCTTGCTCATATCGGCAAGATGAACTGGAGTCTTTACCTTCAACTTCGGTTCATCAAAAATCAATTTCAATTCAGACATAAGTTGTGAATACTTCTACAAGTAGCGCTTAACTAATTCAAGGACTAACCAGAGCGCTGGTGCGGTTAATACAATTGAATCTAAGCGATCCATAACCCCGCCATGACCTGGCAGTAAGTTGCCCATATCTTTGATGGCAAAATCGCGTTTTAGTGATGATTCGATTAAATCACCAGTAGTTGCAGTCACCACTGCAAGTAATCCAACCAAAGCGCCAATTGCTGGGTTTAGATCCAAAAGATATTTGAAGGCAAGGCATCCACCAATTGCCGTGAAGATAACCGAACCAACCAGGCCTTCCCAAGATTTCTTTGGCGAGATTGTCGGAACCATTGGATGTTTACCAAGCAATACTCCGACTAGATATCCGAAAGTATCGCTACATCCAGTCAAAATAATCAAAGTTAAAACTTGTGCCATGCCATTAGATGGACGGGCAAGGAGAATTGCAAAGCTCAGCAAAAATGGCAGATAGACCAATGCAAATGCCGAAGCGCTAGCGCTACTTACAAATCCTTGTGGTCCCTTTCTCAACAATCCAATCAAGATGCATACCAATGAGATCGCGGTCGTGATCGCTAATCCCCTGATACCACCAAACCAAGTGGCCATGGTTATCGCAACCGTACTCAACAGAAGTGAACGATAAGAAACATAAATATCCGTCGATTTATATGCATTTGTTATTTCGCGAATTGCAATGACAACGGCAACTGCGATCAAAATGGCGATACCGAAGCGAAAGAAGGCTAGCAAGCCCCAGACCAGCAAGATAAGCGAAACAGATACCGCAATGGAGGGCAGCAATTTCCGTCCAGCACGCTTATTGATCGCCTCGTTTATCGCTTCAAATGAGTTTTGAGAATTGCTCATTAAACCTCGAGTAATTCCGCCTCTTTATGTTTTAAAAGTTCATCGATCTTTGCGGTGTGATCACCGGTGATCTTCTCGAGTTCCTTTTCGGCACGGGCCAGATCATCTTTGGAGATCTTGCCATCTTTCTCTAACTTTTCGACGGTCTCTTTAACTTGGCGACGAATATTGCGGATAGAAACCTTTGCATCTTCACCCTTTGATTTAGCGAGTTTGATGTACTCCTTGCGGCGCTCTTCGGTTAATTGTGGGAAGTTGATACGAATTATTGATCCGTCATTACTTGGATTGATTCCTAGATCGGATTCACGTAGCGCTTTTTCGATCGAGGCCATCGCACCGCGATCAAATGGCGAGATTAAAGCCACTCGAGCTTCCGGGACTTGAATTGAAGCTAATTGATTTAGCGCGGTTGGAGCGCCGTAGTAATCAACAATTACCTTATTAAATAACGATGGATGAGCGCGACCGGTGCGGATTGAGGCCAAATCTTCCTTGGCTACATCTACCGCTTTATTCATCTTGGTCTCGCCATCTTTCATGGCGGTTGCAACGTCGCTCATTCTCTTCCCCTTCTTCTAAAT
>CAWULI010000059.1:0-5277 GCA_963923155.1 uncultured bacterium | reverse complement strand
GTTACTGCAGGATTTCTACATTCCGGCCAAGTTTGTTCTGCCGGAACTCGTTTGATTGTCGAATCATCTATTCATGACCAGGTGGTAAACGAGATTGTCCGTCGCGCAAAGTTGATCAAAGTAGGCGGCCCAAATGATCCGACAACCGAGACCGGACCGCTAATTAGCGCAAGCCATCTAGGCAAGGTAAATGAGTATGTAAAGAAGGCTGTTGATGAAGGCGCGAAATTATTGGTCGGCGGTGCACCTCTAACTGATGGCGATTTCGCCAAAGGACATTTCTTCCCACCAACGGTTCTTGATAATTGCAAT
This sequence comes from uncultured bacterium, assembly GCA_963923155.1. GTDB lineage: Bacteria > Actinomycetota > Actinomycetes > Nanopelagicales > Nanopelagicaceae > ZLKRG08. The sequence goes on along the minus strand of CAWULI010000059.1, from coordinate 4,965 downwards.
ACCAAGATGAGTTGCGTTCAAGATGAATCCTTTGGACCGATTATCACGGTAGAAACATTCACAACGGAAGCCGAAGCAATCACAATCGCAAATGACACAATTTATGGTTTAAGTGGTGCAGTTTGGAGTCGTGACCAGGTAAAAGCGCAACGGGTCGCCAGAGCGCTTCGTCATGGCACTGTGTGGGTCAACGATTACGGTCCTTATAAACCGGAGGCAGAGTGGGGCGGATTTAAAGCCTCGGGCATCGGGCGCGAATTGGGAGAGCATGGTCTACAGGAATTCCTTGAAAGTAAGCACATTTGGACCAACAATAAGCCGGGAAGATCGGGGTGGTTTTCGGACTCCGACTGATTGTCTACTAACGGAGGCTGCATTGTCATCGATGATCTCGGTTCGAAATCTCTGGAAGGTTTTCGGGCCCAATGCAGATAAGTTAATCGGTACACCCGATGCAGATCTAAGTCGCACCGAGCTTCGAAATAAAACTGGAAACACCATCGCAGTAAGAGATGTCTCATTTGAAGTAGCTCCAAAAGAAGTCTTCGTAGTGATGGGTCTATCCGGATCTGGTAAATCCACTTTGGTTCGATGCATGACACGATTGATCGAACCGACAAGTGGGGAATTGATCTTTAGCAACGAAGATATCTTGAAGGTGAATGCAGATCGACTGCGAGAGCTGCGCCGTACTAAATTTTCAATGGTATTTCAGCACTTTGGTCTATTGCCACATCGCAAGGTCGTGGACAACATCGCATATCCACTTGAGATCAATGGCGTTAGTAAACCGGAGCGCCATAAGCGCGCACATGAAGTTATCGAATTAGTTGGATTGACTGGTTACTCCGAAGCCTACCCAGAGCAACTCTCTGGTGGCATGCAACAACGCGTTGGACTTGCCAGAGCGCTCGCAGCAGATCCAGAGATTATGTTCTTAGATGAACCATTTAGCGCGCTCGACCCTTTGATCCGAAGAGATATGCAGAACGAGGTAATTCGCCTGCACCATGAATTAGGTAAGACCATGGTCTTCATCACTCATGATTTACAAGAAGCTGCCAAGGTCGGCGATCGCATCGCAATCATGCGCGATGGTGCGTTGATTCAAGTTGGTACCCCAGCCGAACTCGTGGCTAATCCAAAGGATGAATATGTCGCTAATTTCGTTCGAGACATCGCGAAATCTCATGTACTGACTTTGCGTTACATTGCTAGACCGATTCGAAGCGATGAGAGCGCTGCCAACATTGAACTAGCTGGCGACACCATTATTCGAGAAGCGCTGCCGCAGATACTGGCGGCTCACCATCCCATCCATGTCGTAGAGAATGGAAAATCGGTCGGAGTTGTAGCGGCAGAAGATGTCCTAAGTTTGATCGCAGGTATCAATTAATGCTCGCCAAGTTGCGACAAAGAAAAGGATATTTCTTCCTTGGTTTTGTGGCACTTTGGTATCTACTTGCCAAGATCTTCTTTGGCAAAGCTACTTTAGAACTACCAGTTGCCGATAACACCACCGTCACAGAGCAAGTGGGTAAAGCAGCAAATGCAATCAGCGGCAATCGCACTAAGAGCCCATTCTTTATCTACTTCTTCAATCCAATTCGTATGTTCATCAATGGTTTTGTAGATCTGATTCGTAACCTAATCTCGATTCCTGGAGACGGCCGAACCGCACCAATTATCGGTTGGCTTGGGGTAGTAGCAATCATGGGTTTTGTGGCACTTGCAACGAGTCGCATCCGAATCGCACTTTTGGTAGTAACGCTTTTAATTGGTTGCGGATTATTAGGTATGTGGAGCGACACCATGGATACCATCGCAATGACTATTGCAGCAGTGGTGCTCTCGCTCGCGATCGGAATTCCACTGGGTATCTGGGCAGGGCTTTCGGATCGCGTCTTGAAGATATTGACGCCATTTCTAGATCTGGCGCAGATCTTGCCAACTTTGGTTTATCTGGCACCGCTAGCGATCTTCTTCATGATCGGTGAAGCGGCGGCAACTATTGCCACGATGATCTACAGCGTGCCGATTGTGATACGCATTACCTCACATGCAATTCGTTCGCTGAATTTCTCTCCGGTCGAAGCATCAATTTCTATGGGTGCTACTGAGCGACAGACACTTCGAAAAGTGCAATTGCCAATGGCAAAACAGATGATTGTGCTTGGAATCAATCAGACTGTTATGGCTGCACTCTCATTTGTCGTTATCGCCGCCCTTATTGCCGCTCCCGGATTAGGAAAACCAGTGGTTTCGGCGTTGACGATTCAAAATACTGGCCAAGGTTTGGTTGCGGGATTGGCCGTGGTTTTCCTAGCGATCTTGTTAGATCGTGCCACCAGCGCGGCGGCCACAAAGCAACAATCATTTATACCGCCAACTGAAAGACAATTAAGAGCGCGCCGCCGCAATTTAATCATCACTGGTGCTTTAACAGTTATTGCTGTGCTTGCATCACATTTTGTTGAATCCTTGGGTAATTTCCCAACCAAGATTGATATTGCCACGCCAATTGCAAATGCGACCAATCGCTTCGTTAATTTCTTGGTAAATGACATCTCGTTCTCGACAGTGGCCTTCAAGGATTTAATATCTATTTGGGTACTAAATCCAATCGAAGATATGTTGGCGCGCGCACCATGGTTCATGACTTTAACGATGTTTGTAATCGTTGCCTTGGTATTCGCAGGAGCGCGAATAGCGCTCTTGACCTTTGCCTTATTAATGGCAATCGTGGTAACTGGTCTTTGGTTTGATGCGATGGTTACGTTGACGCAAACAATCGTGGCCACCATGCTAACCATGATTGTCGGAGTGCTTCTTGGCATCTGGGTTGGTCGAAGTCAAAGAGTCGATTCATTCCTGCGACCATTCTTAGATGCTGGACAGACCATGCCCGCATTCGTCTATCTAGTTCCAGTACTTGGTTTATTTGGCCCAACTCGATTTACCGCAATAGCAACCGGCATCGTCTATTCGATTCCGGTGGTGGTGAAGATTGTGGGTGAAGGAATTCGAAGTGTTCCGCATTCGATGATCGAAGCTGCTACTGCAGCCGGATCGAACGTTCGACAGATCATCACCAAAGTTCAATTACCAGCAGCTAAGAAAGCGATCATGTTAAGCGCTAATCAAGGGATGATCTTCGTGCTGGCGGTGATTGTTATAGGTGGTTTTGTGGGCTCTGGTGGATTGGGTTATTTAGTGATCATGGGCAGTTCAAAACCGGAACTCGCGGGTAAAGGTTTGGTAGCTGGCTTAGTGATCTTGCTACTAGGTGTGGCTATAGACCGAGTCGCACAGAGCGCCTCACGACGCGCCTAGATTTTTGCTGCTTGTCTATTCCGTAACTTTCTAAAAAACCATATTCTTAGGGCAAGTCGCCTGCAATTTAGTAGGCATATAGGAGGAAAAGTGAAATTTACCCATAGACGAAAGATTGCTCTGGCATCTTCAGTCTTGATTTCAGCTTTTGCGATTACCGGAACATTCCAAGCCACCGCTAAAGCCGCTGGTTGCGGAACTTGGGGTCTTGCGATGCACGCATGGAACGGTTACACCGCATCTGCACAAGTCGTTACCGAAGTTGCCAAGTCCAAAGGTTGCAAGATTAATCAATCAACATTGACCGAAGGCAGCGTTACTTATGATGCGATGGAGGCTGGCACCACCGATGTGATCATCGAAGATTGGGGCGGCGGACGTTGGCAACCATGGGTAGATCGCGGCGCAATTGTTGATGTTGGAAGCAATGGAAATATCGGAAAGATCGGTATGTTCGTTGCTCCATGGATGGTTGCAAAATATCCAGGCATCACAGATTCCAAGAATCTAAATAAGTATGCCTCGCTATTTAAGACTGCAGATTCTGGCGGCAAAGGCGCTTGGTACGAGGGCCCTCCTGGTTACACCACTATTGGCGAGAAGATGATTACTGCGAATAAGTTGAATTTCAAAGCGATCTCAACTGGATCAGAAGCTGCGTTGATCTCTACCATCACTAAGGCGGAGAAGAATAAGACTCCAGCTCTGATCTATTGGTGGGAGCCATCGACGCTATTCGTAAAAGTCAAAGGCCTTGATAAAGCACGCGTTAACTTCCCGAAGAACGATTGGGCTGACGCCGCTAAAGCATCTGGTCTAACCGACTATCCAGCATCAGATCTACAGAAGTTGGCAACTAAGAAGTTGATGACTTCAGGTTCAATCTTTGCAACTATCGTGAAGAACTTTAAGTGGACCAATGCGGATCAGAACTCTGTAGCAGCTGATATCGAAAAGGGTATGTCACCTTCGGCAGCGGCACAGAAGTGGATCAAAGCAAACCCAGCCAAAGTTGCGGCTTGGTTAAAGGCGTAAGAAGTCAATTACTAGTTAATTACTTAAAGAACCGCCCACCTGACTAGAATCAGGTGGGCGGTTTCTTATTAGGAGTGGAATTTGGAACAGTACGACTTCATCATCGTTGGTGGTGGTTCTGCTGGTTGCGTTTTAGCAAATCGCTTAAGTACTGATCCTAATAAGAAAGTCTTATTGCTTGAAGCAGGGCGTCGCGATTACAAGTGGGATGTCTTTATCCATATGCCAGCAGGTTTGGCTTTCCCAATCGGAAATAAGCATTACGACTGGATGTACGAATCAGAACCCGAACCATTTATGAATGGCCGAAAGATTTATCACGCCCGCGGCAAAGTCTTAGGCGGCTCTTCTTCTATAAATGGAATGATTTTTCAACGTGGCAATCCATTGGATTATGAACGATGGAGCAAAGACCCCGGTATGCAAAATTGGGATTTCGCACACTGCTTGCCATATTTTAAAAAGATGGAGAGTTGCTTAGCCGACCCCAAAGGTGAACTACGTGGCGGCGAAGGGCCGCTTAAATTAGAGCGCGGACCATCTAAAGGCCCATTATTCAAGGCATTCTTTGAAGCCGTGCAACAAGCAGGTTTTAAT
>CAWULI010000058.1:0-5318 GCA_963923155.1 uncultured bacterium | reverse complement strand
GCTTCAAGTTTGTACTCGCGTAATCTGCTAAACCTTCTCACATTAATAACTAAGCCAGCAAAAGATGACGAGAAAGTTTCTTTGAATATTGATTTCAATGATGAGATTGTGGCGGCATCAGCATTGACTCATGATGGTGCCAGACGGGAGAAACAATGAGTAATGGGCTAGCGCTTTTAGCGATCTTCACATTGGCGGTTTTCGTCGGTTTTGAAGTGGTCTCTAAAGTTTCGACCACTTTACATACACCATTAATGTCAGGCGCAAACGCCATTCACGGAATCATCCTGGTTGGCGCAATTTTGGTAGCCGGACATGCAAATAGCACCCTAGAACTTGTCCTCGGAATCATCGCAGTCATCTTGGCAACCATAAACATGATCGGTGGTTTTGTTGTTACAGATCGCATGCTTGAGATGTTCAAAGGCAAAAAGTAATGAGCCGAAACCTATATGACTTACTAGGTTTAGTCTCTTCTGTTGCTTTTATTCTTGCGCTTAAAGGGCTCTCATCGCCAAAGAGCGCACGTCGCGGAAATTTGATCGGTGCCGCCGGTGCCGGATTAGCAACTTTAGTAGTCTTCTTTTACAAAGAAGAGAACACTTCACTAAAACATTTACCACTAATTCTTGGTGCGTTGATTATCGGAATTGTTGTCGGTGTTCCGGCGGCGCGCAAAGTACAGATGACTCAGATGCCACAGATGGTGGCGCTCTTCAATGGCGTTGGTGGTGGCGCAGCCGCGCTAGTTGCCATCGTCGAATATTTAAATCTTGGCGACACTGCTACTACTTTGGCGGTAATCGCGACTGTATTCACAGTTGTAGTTGGCTGTATCTCGTTTAGCGGTTCAGTTGTTACCTTCTTGAAATTACAGGAATTAATGACCACTCGCCCGGTTATCTTCCCAGGCGGTCGTTTTGTCATTGCCGGAACACTTGTTGGAATCATCGTTAACGCCGGATTTGTGATCGGACAGGGTGGAAACGGTTTACTAGAACTTCTCGCACTGCTTTCATTGTTATTTGGCGTGCTCTTCGTACTACCGGTAGGTGGCGCCGATGTCCCGATAGTTATTTCATTATTGAACGCATTCACGGGTCTCACGGTGGCAGCGAGTGGTTATGTATTAGAGAATATTTTGCTTATCGTTGCTGGAACTCTAGTTGGTGCATCTGGAACTATCTTGACTCGTTTGATGGCCGCTGCGATGGGACGTTCACTATTTGGCACCCTGTTCGGCGCATTTACTGCAAAAGCAATTGCAAGTAGCGGCGAACAAGAAACTCGTCCAGTTCGAAGTGGCTCACCAGAAGATGTAGCCATCTTGCTCAACTATGCCCGACGCGTGGTTATCGTTCCAGGTTATGGCTTAGCGGTTGCCCAAGCGCAACATACGATTCGCGAGATGGCAGATCTCTTATCTGCAAAAGGAATCGATGTTGCTTACGGAATTCACCCAGTAGCTGGTCGTATGCCAGGACATATGAATGTATTGCTCGCTGAAGCAAATGTTCCTTATGAGCAATTAGTTGAAATGGAAGAGATCAATCCAACCTTCCCACAAACTGACGTCGCTTTAGTCGTTGGTGCAAATGACGTTGTAAATCCAGCAGCAAAGACCACCCCTGGTGCACCGATCTATGGCATGCCAATTCTGGATGTTGATCAAGCAGCAAACATTATTTTCTTAAAACGATCGATGCGTCCAGGTTTTGCTGGAATCGAGAATGAACTTCTTTATGATCCCAAAACCACATTGTTATTTGGAGATGCTAAGGCTTCACTTACTAAAGTGGTCAGCGCCCTGAAGGCGCTTTAATTTAATTTCAAACTGGTGGTAGATAGTGGATTTGAACCACTGAAGGCGTAAGCCGGCGGATTTACAGTCCGCTCCCATTGGCCGCTCGGGCAATCTACCTGGTGTTTTTCGTGAGGCAGTAGGTTATCAGGCGAGGTGATTTGAGAGAAATCAGGCGAGAAAGCTAAATTATAAAGAGCTCTTTGGCTTTTAAAACTGCTGAATCTCGGCCATCAACATCTAGTTTTCGATAGATATTTCGAAGATGGGTTTTCATCGTATTCATTGAAACATGTAACGTGCCCGCGATACTACTGATTGGCTTTCCGCTAGCCAGATTTCTCACTACTTCTAATTCGCGAGTAGTGAGTGGCTCAGGAATTCCGCCTTGGATATTCACTGAATTCATCTGAATTCGTTCCGTGATCTTGCTAGCTAAGTCTTCTAAGAATGGTGTGGGGTGTTTTGCAATCGTCTTTAGAATCAAATCAAAAAGCTCAAATTGTCGCAAGATATATTCGATAAAACCGGTTTCCTCGATTATCGGAAGAACCTGCGACATATAATCAATTGCAATGCTCTCCTTGTCATTGAAGTAACCAGCGAGAGCCATATATTTGTAAAGCTTCTCACGTGGAGTTCTATCAGGTAATTTTTCAATATAACTCAATAAATCCTTATTATTCCATTGATCTCGAAACGGTCTAACTTGTTTCACAATATGTAATTCAGGAAGGCGATTTATTAATTGATCCATACGTTCTTGATCTTTTAAAACGAATCTCACGAAAAGTTCGTTTGCATCTGCAAGATATGAAAGGTTGTGTTTAAAATTGAATGACATCATTTTTTCACGTTGTGCTCGAACCAGCGCAAGCGACTCCGTAATTCGGTTTGCCAAAGCTTCTTCTTGAGAAATGCTGCCGTCCGCGGTGAAGTACCAAGGCCAATGTTGATTTTGTTCCGCTAGATTCTTCACTTCTGCAATTACTCTTAAAGCCTCCTCTTTCTGTGAAAAGGCAAGTAAAGTCTTCGAGAGTACGTACAACGAATCAATTGGTGCCATCAAACCGGCATATTTATTCTGCTTTGCTATCTCAATATTTTGCCGTGCAATTTGATTGGCCTTGATGGCCTCACCTCTTGCCATTAATGCTAAGGCTTTTACTGAATTAACTAAATAAAGCAGATTTGTTGCTTTCACTCCCTTTTTATGGGAAGCCATCTCTTCATATATCTCTTCTACCCGATCGAATTGATCCAAAAGTATGGCTTTTTGAGCGAGAAGTCGGAGTACATCCAGATATTCGCCTTCTTCTAAGGTCGGATTTTGTCGGTGCTTTTCCAAAAACCTATTTGCAACTTTCTCCAAATCATCAAATCGACCAAAGGCAAAATCAATATGCGCAAGAGCTAATGAAGTGGCTTCTTCAACATAAGCCTCATCTGGGGTTCCATCGAACTTGAATTTGACTGTTGATAACTTGGCTTCGGCGCCGATGAAATCGCAACCAACTAGATAGGCCATCAAATCCAAAACTTCTGCTGCGGCAATTCGATCAGGCTTGCGAATCAGAAGCTCTTGCCCGTATTTACGTAAATCTTCCGAGCGCATTTGAAATGCCATCTCACGTAGCGCCTCATGTGCCATGAGCCAAGGGTGATACAAACTCTCACCCATTACTAGTTTAAAACAGCTTAATTAGGGTGAGGCGATGCGGTGGTTTTCTAACCCTTGATCTCTTCTAAACGGGCCAGCGCTTCAACGCGCTCTTCTTTGTGATCGACGATTGGAGCAATATATGACAGCCCAGGCTCATGAATTAATTCGTTTGAGAGCGATGCCAATTCTGGAACATACTTTCGAATGTACTCACCATCCGGATCGAATTTTCGCCCTTGTTCAATGGGATTGAAGACTCGGTAATAAGGCGAGGCATCAGTTCCGCAGCCAGCAGTCCATTGCCAACCATGTGAATTGCTCGCTGGATCGTAATCAACTAGATGCTCCATGAAAAAACGCGCGCCGTGCTGCCATTCGATATGTAAATCTTTAACTAAAAAGGATGCAACTACCATGCGGGTGCGATTATGCATCCAGCCGGTCTGCACTAACTGGCGCATGGCTGCATCTACGAATGGATAACCAGTGCGACCTTCACACCAAGCTTTGAATTTCTCACCTGGATCGTCGTAGCGCATATTTGCGAATTTCTCGGTGTAGTAACCCTCAACTGTATTCGGGTAATTGAAGAGCACATCGGCATAGAACTCACGCCAAGCAATCTCTTTGCGAAAAGTATCGTGCGCTTTGCTATTGCCGAGTCCCTTTAAAAGTGTTCTCGGATGGACTTCTCCAAATTTAAGATGGGCGCTCATTTTGCTGGTGCCGTCTACGCCTGCCATGTTCCGTTGTTCATCGTAGCTTTCCAGGGCATGCTTCTTAAACCACTCAAAGCGCTTTAATGCTGCAGCTTCACCCGCCAATGGAATTTCACAATCGGTACTCCAAGTTGGAAACTGCCTTTGAGAATCATTTGGTTTGAGTGCATTGATTTCTTTAGGAGCTGACACTGGATCACGCCAGCCATGCGCTAACCATCCTTTATAGAACGGAGTGTAAACGCGGTAATTAGTATCATCTGGTTTACGCACTCGACCGGGTGCAACCGCGTACGGACTACCTGTATCAATCAAATTTATTCCGGCATCTTTCACTTTTTTATCGCGGGCAGCTCCATATGGTTCATACTCCTTTGAAATATGAACTTCTTCCGCGTTATAACTTTTAAGCACCTCGATCTGGTCTCCCGCAACCACATGCAATCTTCCATTTAGAGATTCATCTAATGCGCGCAAGGAATTTGCCAGATAAGCCAGGCGCTTATTACCCGCTTCCTTAATTAGATTTGGATCCAAGATAAATAACGGCACAATCTCATCACTATTTGCGATGGCGTTAAGTAGCGCAGGATGGTCGCCTAAACGAAGGTCTCTTCGAAACCACATGATGTTCCGCTTCACGGTGCTAGTGTTTCATCATGCGTGAGATTTCGCATTACCAAATTCGTGGGGTGCCCGGGCACGTACAACGGTTGGATTTTGATGGACGCTTGGTTGACTATTGGTCGCCTCCACGTCCCACTCACTTACTAATCGCACATGATGGTCAGAATGTATTTGATCCACGTACTGCTACTAGACGGCGAACGTGGCGGATGGCGCAGAATGCAATCAAAGTATTCGAAGATTATGGACTAACTCCCCCTGCAATTATCGGAGTCTTTCATTCCAGCACCAAATCAAATCCGATGGGACGCGTAAAAGATCTTACGCCACAAGGTGCTTTTGAAAGTGGTGTCAAACCGATTGTGAAGAGCGATTTGAAACTAGAAGATCTAAATGGCAATGATTATCAAAGTCTGATCGCCGAAGAAATTGTCCCGAAAATCTCAGAACGGATTAATGTAGATATTCCTTTTGAAAACACCGCGATGATTGGTTCCAGTATGGGCGG
>CAWULI010000057.1:0-5336 GCA_963923155.1 uncultured bacterium | reverse complement strand
CGCAAGTAGCGCGTTTGGTCACCAAGTTATAGACGTTATTAGACCAGTTCTGGATGGTCGTGTAACGAACGCGTGCATTCTTCTTCACGATGATTTCAACAACCGCAGAGTGCAAAGAATCAGAAGAGTAGATCGGTGCGGTGCAGCCCTCTACGTAATGAACATATGAACCTTCATCGGCGATGATCAGAGTGCGCTCGAACTGACCCATGTTCTCGGTATTGATTCGGAAATAAGCCTGCAATGGAATCTCTACGTGAACACCCTTTGGTACATAGACAAAAGAACCACCAGACCATACTGCAGTATTTAGCGCAGCGAATTTGTTATCGCCAACTGGAATCACGCTTCCGAAATACTCTTTGAAGATATCTTCATGCTCTTTTAGACCAGTATCGGTATCTAGGAAGATCACGCCTTGCGCGGCTAGGTCTTCACGAATCGAGTGATACACAACTTCCGATTCATATTGAGCGGCAACACCAGCAACTAAACGTTGCTTCTCAGCCTCCGGGATACCTAAGCGATCGTAGGTATTTTTGATATCTGCTGGTAGATCTTCCCAGCTTTGTGCCTGCTTCTCTGAAGAGCGGACGAAATACTTGATGTTATCAAAATCAATTCCAGAAAGATCCGAACCCCAATTAGGCATTGGCTTCTTATCAAAGAGCGAGAGACCTTTAAGACGAAGCTCTAACATCCATTGCGGTTCAGACTTCTTATTAGAGATATCGCGAACTACATCCTCATTTAAACCGCGCTTGGCAGAGGCGCCCGCGGCATCTGGATCGGACCAGCCATACTCGTACTTACCGAGACCTTCTAATTCTGGGTGCGAGGTAGTCATTGTGCTCTTCTCTCTCTGTAATTTACTTGTTCTTATTTGTTTCTATTTGTTGATCGGTTTAGTTGGAGTGTTAGGAAGATTATTAGGAAGATTGGGGATGAATGTGGTGCAGACGCCATCGCCATGAGCGATGGTCGCCAATCTCTGTACATGTCGACCTAAGGTCTTTGAAAATATCTCGGTCTCTGCTTCACATAACTCTGGGTATTCCGCTGCAACGTGGGCAATAGGACAATGGTGTTGGCAGAGTTCTTGGCCGACACCGACTTTGTGAATGGTGGTCGAATAACCTTCGCTAGTTAGAAATTCGCCAAGCGCTTTAGTTTGATCCTTTGACTTCTTATATTTAATCTCGAATTTACGAGCCAAATCATCGGCGCGATTCTTTGCAAACTCTTTTATGAATGATGGGTTCTTAGTTGAAATAAAACGAAGCGCGCTGATGGCGAGATCATCATAAGTATGTTCGAAACGTTGACGACCATCATCGGTCATGACAAAAACTTTAGAAGGACGTCCGCGACCGCGAGATAACGCGGCATGTGGTTCGCGCGCCTCTAGAGTTCCATCTTCAAGAAGGCTATCTAGGTGTCGGCGAACACCGGCCGGGGTGATTCCCAATCGCTCGGAGAGCTGGGCTGCCGTAGATGGGCCATTTTCAAGGATGGAGCGAGCCACGCCTTCACGGGTACCCTCGTCCTTGATTTTCACAACAATATTGTGTCGTAATTCCCTCGCCTACACCAAATCGGAGCTACTTCATAGATTCGCTCCAAGTTGTCCAATATCGACTGACTTAGGATGTCGTTATGCAGGAAAAATGGCTAGCAAGAAGTACCGCCACCCTGCTCCTCTTTCAAATGACCCTTGTTATTACAGGTGGTTTAGTTCGTTTGACCGGTTCGGGTCTTGGCTGTCCCACTTGGCCCAAATGCACCGCGGATTCCTATCGACCTGTTGAAAGCCAACCACAGTTACATGCCTGGATCGAATTCGGCAATCGCTTACTTACCTTCGGGCTCTTCTTTGCCAGCATCGCTGCACTCTACTTCGTTTATCAAACCAAACGAAGTGATTTGAAATTACTTGTTTGGTTACAAGTAGCGGGCATCTTCGGGCAAGGGATATTGGGCGGAATCACAGTTTTGACTAAATTAAATCCGACAACTGTTGCAGGACATTTACTCCTATCAATGTTGTTGATTGCAGGTGCGACTACTTTAAATTTCAAGGTCAAACCCTATGAATTACAGAGCGATAGTCCATATGCAAAAATCCTTGCCGTAGTTGCCTTCGTTACTTTAATTGCGGGAACAGTCGTAACCGGCAGCGGACCCCATGCCGGTGATTGGCAAGCGCCTAGGTTCAAACTGGAAATATATGCGGCTGCGAAGATTCATAGCGCATTTGTTGCCATAACTTTAGTACTTGCCATTTATCTCGCGATCAGATTCTCAAGAGTTGAAATTCGCACGCTGCTATTAGTGATTTTTGGACAGGCCTTAATAGGCTTGCTCCAGTGGTGGCAAGGCCTTCCCCAATGGCTCGTAGCCTTACACCTGTTGGGCGCTTCCCTATTCTGGTTTGCCACTTGGCGCGCCAGATTGAGCTTTAAATATCAAAGAATTCCGGGGAGCAGATGACATTTACTTGGAGTAACCAAGACGATCAGGTAGTTAAGTATTCACGCGCGCTCGCAGCCGATGCGGTACAAAAAGTTGGCAACGGCCATCCAGGTACTGCAATGTCATTGGCGCCAGTTGCCTATCTGCTTTTCCAAAAGCATCTTGTTCATGATCCTAAAGATCCAAAATGGATCGGCAGAGATAGATTCGTACTTTCCTGTGGCCACTCTTCTTTGACTTTATACACCCAACTTTTCCTAAGCGGATATGGCTTAGAGATGAATGATCTGCAGAGTTTTAGAACTTGGAATTCATTGACACCTGGACACCCGGAGTATGGACATACCGCTGGGGTTGAGATGACTACTGGGCCACTAGGTGCAGGCATCTCTACTGCAGTTGGAATGGCGATGGCCCAGCGATATGAAAAGGGTTTGTTAGATCCAGATTCGCTTCTATTTGATCATCGCGTTTACGTGCTCTGCTCTGATGGAGATCTACAAGAGGGCGTATCGGCGGAAGCTTCGTCATTAGCCGGAACTCAAGAGCTCGGCAATCTAATTGTTATTTACGATGATAATCGCATCTCAATCGAAGGCGATACCCATATTGCTTTTACTGAAAATGTATCTGCGCGCTATTCCGCATATGGTTGGCATGTCGAAGAGGTTGCCACGTTATCGGATGGATCGGTTGATATACAGGCTTTAGATGCTGCAATCGAACGCGCAAAGAGCGAAAGAACCAAACCATCTCTGATTCGTCTACACAGTGTAATTGCGTGGCCAGCACCCAAAGCTCGCGGCACTGCAAAGTCTCACGGCTCTGCGCTCGGCGACGATGAGGTCGCGGCAACCAAAGTTGAACTTGGTTTAAACCCGGAAGAGAAATTCGCGATGCCTACAGATCTACTTTCTCATGCGCGAAAGGTTGCAGAGCGTGGTGCCAAAGTTCATGCAGATTGGAATGCAGAACTATCAAAATGGCGTAGTACCAAACCAGATAAGGCTGCACTCCTAGATCGCTTGCTTGCTAAGAAACTCCCTGATTTGAAGGTGCCAGAGTTTCCGCTAGATAAAGAGCTCGCAACTCGTGCAGCAAGTGGCAAGGTAATCAATGCGCTAGCTGAGCAATTACCTGAGTTATGGGGTGGCTCTTCAGATCTAGCTGAGTCAAATAACACCACGATAGATAATGGTGGTTCATTCTTGCCAGCCACAAGTCAGATGAAGGGTGCGAACCCATATGGTCGAATCATTCACTTTGGAATTCGCGAACACGCGATGGGTTCGATTCTAAATGGCATAACTTTGAGCGGATTAACGCGCACCTTTGGTGGCACCTTCTTGATGTTCTCTGATTACATGCGTGGCGCAGTTCGCTTGGCGGCCCTCATGGATATTCCAACCACTTTTGTATGGACCCATGATTCTGTAGGTGTTGGCGAAGATGGGCCAACGCATCAACCAATCGAGCACTTTGCCGCACTTCGTGCAATTCCTAATTTAGATGTGATCAGGCCGGCTGATGCAAATGAGACTGCGGCTTGTTGGTTAGAGATCTTGAAACGGAATAAACCAGCGGGAATCTTATTATCGCGCCAAGCGCTACCGGTGCTGCCTGCGAATGCAGATGGAGTCGCTAAAGGTGCTTATGCAGTAAAAGCTGTTTCGAATCCAAAAGTTTCTATTATCGCAACGGGTTCAGAAGTCAGTGTCGCATTAAAAGCCGCGGAACTTCTTGAAAGCCAAGGGGTTTCAACCCAAGTAGTTTCCGCACCTTGTCTTGAATGGTTCAACCAACAAGATTCCAAATACCGCGAAACTCTGCTTCCCAAAAACGCATTGAAAGTGAGTATCGAAGCTGGCATTGCCCAAGGATGGCGCGAGTATGTCGGCGATAACGGTTTGATAATTTCATTAGATCGTTTCGGTGCATCGGCCTCGGCCGGAAAATTATTTGAAGAGTTTGGTTTTACTGGCGAGAAAGTAGCAGCAAAGATCAAGGCGGCGATATGAAAATAAGCGATTTACATTCGGTTGGCACCAGCACTTGGTTGGATGATCTTTCTCGCGCTGCGCTAACTACTACCCTGCCAGAACGCATCGCGCGCCAAGAGGTCTATGGCGTAACCACCAACCCAGCTATCTTTCAAAGTGCAATCACGAAAGACCCTAGTTATCAAAGCGCGATCGCAGCCAATAAACATTTAAGCGCCGAAGAGATCGTAGAGAAATTAACCACCGAAGATGTTGCGGCGGCTTGTGAACTCTTCCGACCTATCTATGAAGCAACTAATGGCGTTGACGGTCGCGTCAGTATCGAAGTCGATCCGCGTTTAGCACATGACACTGCGGGCACCATCGCGCAAGCCAAACACCTCTGGGCATTAATTAATAAACCGAATTTGATGATCAAGATTCCAGCAACTCGTGCAGGGCTTCCTGCAATCACTGAAGTTATCGCAAGTGGTATCAGTGTTAACGTTACATTGATCTTCTCTTTGTCCAGATATGGCGAAGTAATCGATGCCTATCAAGTCGGAATCGAACGATGCGCCAACGCTAAAGAGGTTCATTCGGTTGCTTCCTTCTTTGTAAGTCGTTTAGATACCGCGATTGATAAACAGCTAAGCGATCCAGCGCTAAAAGGAAAAGCTGCGGTAGCGAATGCACGCCTGGCCTACGAACTTTATTTAGAGAAGTTCAAGAATTATCCTCATAATCACCAACGGCCTCTTTGGGCATCAACTGGTGTCAAAGACCCGGCATATCGCCCTACTCTCTATGTTGATACCTTGATTGCACCTAATACCGTAAACACTATGCCGCCAACTACATTGGCTGCGACGATGGAGGCAGAAT
>CAWULI010000056.1:0-5359 GCA_963923155.1 uncultured bacterium | reverse complement strand
GAGGCTCTCAGCTGTGTGTGGTGCATGGCGCAAGGCGCTATCTTCGGTCTTCACTTTGCCAGAACGAACTTCATCGATTTCGATCGCAATCTGTTTCATTGCATCAATGAAACGATGTAGCTCGGTTAAATCCTCAGATTCGGTTGGTTCGACCATCAAAGTTCCCGCAACTGGAAATGACATCGTGGGAGCATGGAATCCGAAATCCATTAAACGCTTTGCCACATCATCGACGGTTACACCTGTCTCTTTGGTGATATCCCGTAAATCCAAAATGCATTCGTGCGCCACTAAATTGTTCTTACCGGTATAGAGAATTGGGAAATCTTTATTCAACTCTTTCGCCAAATAATTGGCCGAGAGAATCGCAACCTGAGTCGCCCTAGTTAATCCATCGCCACCCATCATCGCAATGTAAGACCAAGAGATTGGCAAGATACTGGCAGAGCCAAAAGGTGCCGCAGAAATTGGGCCGGGACCAGTAGCAGGTCCACAAGTTGGATCAAGCGGATGATTTGGTAAGTACGGCGCTAGATGCGAACGTGCAATAACCGGACCAACACCTGGGCCTCCACCACCGTGTGGAATAGAGAAAGTTTTGTGCAAATTGAGGTGCGAAACGTCGCCACCAAATTTTCCAGGTTGAGCAGTACCAACCAAGGCATTTAAATTTGCCCCGTCGATATAAACCTGTCCCCCTGCATCATGAACTAAGGCACAGATCTCACCTATCGCCTCTTCGAAAACTCCATGCGTTGAAGGATAGGTAACCATTAATGCCGCAAGATTTGGTCCATGCTCTGCGATTTTCGCCTTAATATCATCAACCGAGACATTTCCGGTCTCATCGCAGGCAACGACTACGACCTTCATGCCAGCCATCACTGCTGAAGCAGCATTGGTGCCATGGGCAGAAGAAGGAATCAGGCAAATCTTTCGATTGCTGCCACCATTTGCATCCAAATATTTTCGAATCGCCAGAAGTCCTGCGAATTCACCTTGAGAACCAGCGTTCGGTTGTAGAGAAACGGCGTCATATCCGGTGATCGCTACCAGCCAATCGGATAACTCTTTGATCAACTTACGGCTACCTTGATTTTGATTGGCCGGCGCAAATGGATGAATGGCTCCAAATTCAGGCCAAGTTACCGCTTCCATCTCAGTAGCGGCATTTAATTTCATTGTGCAAGAACCCAGTGGAATCATGGTGCGATCAAGTGCAAGATCGCGATCGGCCAAAGTGCGCATGTAACGCATCATCGCGGTCTCATTATGTAAGGTGTTAAAAATTGGATTCGTTAGGTAAGAGCTCTGACGGAGCAACTGCGTTGGGATACTGCTCTGCCCTTCTGCTGCCAACTTCACGCCAAAAGCTTTTGCCAAATCTTGCAAGAGCGCATCATCACTTAGTTCATCAAAGGCAACGCTCACACGATTGCTATCGACAACTCGAACATTGATACCCAATTCGGCTGCCGCTTTAACTTGAGTTGCAGTTCCATCAAAAGTTACGGTATCAAAAAAAGCCTTATTGGAATTTGGTGCTGATGCTGCCCAACGCGCCGCGATTTGATGTACGCGCGATGCGATCTCTTTTAAACCATTTGGGCCATGCCACATCGCATAGAACGCTGCCAGAACCGCAAGTAACACCTGTGCGGTGCAGATATTTGATGTCGCCTTCTCGCGACGAATATGTTGCTCGCGAGTTTGTAACGCTAATCGAAATGCGGTCGAACCATGCACGTCGATTGATTGACCAACTAAACGGCCGGGCATTTGACGCTCTAAGCCACTATGCACTGCCATAAAGCCTGCGTGCGGTCCACCAAATCCCATCGGCACACCAAAACGTTGCGACGACCCAACTGCGACATCCGCGCCCCATTCTCCCGGCGACTTGATCATGGTTAACGCAAGTAGATCAGTAGCCGCGACTACGGTCGCGCCTTTTTCATGAGACCACTTCGCCAGATCATGATGATCGATCACTGCACCATAGGTATTGGGATATTGCACTAGCACTCCGAATACCTCCGAAGAGATTTCACTAAACTTTGTCACATCAAAGGTTTGCACCTTCAAACCAAGTGGATTGGCTCTGGTTTCAATCACTGCCAACGTCTGAGGATGTACATTCTTATCAACCAAGAAGACCGCATCATCACTTCCTTTATAGACGCGGTGGGCCAAGGTCATCGCTTCCGCTGCAGCAGTACCCTCATCCAGCATTGATGCGTTTGAGATATCTAACCCAGTTAAATCGGTAATCGCAGTTTGAAATGCGAATAACGCTTCTAGTCGGCCTTGTGATATTTCAGGTTGATACGGAGTGTATGCGGTATACCAAGCAGGATTTTCAAAAACATTTCTTAGAACTACCGCTGGAGTGATGGTTCCGTAGTAACCCATGCCTATAAGACTTCTAAAAACTTTATTCTCTGCCGCGCGCTCTTCCAGTGCAGCAATCGCTTCGGTTTCGGAAAGTGCTTTTGGAAGTGCATCTGCAAGTTTGCCCTTTATTGCAATTGTTTCAGGAACAACTGCGCTCACAAATTCATCAAGCGATTTGTAGCCTAAAGTCTGCAACATATGTGAGACTTCAGATTCACTTGGTCCGATGTGACGTATTGAGAACGTCATAACACTTCCCCACCTTTGATCTAGACGTTATAGGGAAAGGTTAATTGAATTTAAGCGCCACGCGCCTTTCGACGAAGCGCAAGCTCATCGTTACCTTCGCCACCAATAATCTGACCGTCAATCTCGCCTTGAAGATTTAGAAGCGTTCCTTCGACCTCCGAGGCAACCTTGCCCACTGCGATACCAAAAACTCCTTGCCCACCTTGAAGTAGGTCGATAATTTCATCTGGCGAAGAACATTCGTAGATGGATGCGCCATCAGACATCAAAGTCATCTTCTCAAGATCGTGAACCCCGCGTGAACGAAGATGTTCAACGGCGGTACGAATATTTTGAAGCGATACACCGGCATCAAGAAGTCGCTTAATGATCTTCAAAACTAAGATGTCACGAAAACCATATAGACGCGCGCTGCCAGAACCTGCTGCAGTTCTAATACTTGGCTCAAGCAAACCGGTGCGAGCCCAATAATCCAATTGGCGATAAGTAATTCCAGCGGCAGTACATGCAGTGGCGCCGCGAAAGCCCAGCTCCTCAATTCGAGAATCAATTCGGGAAGTGTCCAAGGGAAGTCCTTCTTTAAGCTCCGGGGTAAACCAATGTCTAAATGTACGTTCTGGCAAGATTGCCAACAAGGAGCGACACGCTTAAAACCTCTAGTAGATGTTTAGACTTCTACACTCTAACTGCTGCTGTTAGGCGAAATCCTCAGGCGAGATATCATCGAGAAACTCCTTGAACTTCTCGATCTCCTCCTCACCTTGGTCTGGAATGGCTATTCCCGCCTGATCAAAGAGCTCCTGACGGGCCAGAATCGGCGCATCTACCCGAATAGCTAAGGCAACAGCATCCGAGGGTCTAGAACTTACCCTCTGCTCAACCCCCTCGTTATCGACCAGAATCAAATCGGAGAAGAAGATCCCATCCCGTAGTTCGGTTAGGTGAACGGAACGCAACTTGATCTTTTCACTCTCGAGAATATTTACTAACAAATCATGCGTAAGTGGTCTTTGTGGCGTTAGACCTTGTTGGCTGAAAGCAATGGCAGTGGCTTCTGCGGTGCCAACCCAGATTGGAAGATAGCGAGTGCCAGAGATCTCTTTCAGAAGAACGATAGGTTGATTAGAAGGCATCTCGATACGGACGCCGACCACTTCTACTGGAATCATAGGGAAATCATCTCTTTAAACATCACTGGAAACATCTCTAGTCTCACTTATTTACATCAACGGTGGCCAAGTGAGCGATTATTCCCATTTCTACCGTAAACGATTTAAGCCAGAACGAACTAGCGCGGCATGTAAGCGAACCGAGAGCGAAGCTAATTCGCGTTGTACTTCCTCTGCGCGTGCCTTTGCTTCAATACTCTTCTGTCGAGTTAATGGAGTGATTACCTGTTCAATCAAACCAACTTCGCGATCGGATGCCGATTTGAATGAACGTAGATGCCTTCCTTCGATTCCAAATGAAGCAAGTTCAGTTACTACCTTTGCAACCGCGAGTGCATCGCCGTCGTAGTAACGACCTTGCAAAGAAATTAATCCAAAACTCTCAAGTTCGACCAATTGATCATCTTTTAAACCAGAGGCCTTTAATAATTCCTCACGAGACAGTCGCAACTCTGAACTCTCAGCAAAGGAGGCGGCGCTGATATCGCTTTCAGTTGAGATGACCCCGAGTCGCGGTGCTGGTGCGCTAACACCGTTACCGGGAGTAAGGCCGCGATCCATCGCATCAAGGTTGTCTTTAATAACCTTTAGCGGAAGATACTGATCTCGCTGTGCCAAGAGGACATAACGTAAACGTTCAAGATCGCTTCCAGTAAATTTGCGGTATCCAGATGGGGTGCGCTGCGGCTCGATTAGCCCTTCAGATTCAAGGAAACGAATCTTTGAAATCGTAATATCCGGAAATTCACTACGTAAACGTCCAAGTACTTCTCCGATACTTAAATACGCTCGAGCTGGTACGGCCATGTTGCTAACTTCCCTCTCTAGACTTACTGGTTACTTCTTTCGAAGCATCTCTTTTTACTAATTACCTGCGATTATTTATTTCTCTGATTTTGAACAAAGAGCATATGAAACTTGCCAAATTGAATCTCATCGCCGGAATTTAGAGTGGCGCGAGCGATGGAATTATTGTTTACATAAGTTCCATTGAGGCTACCGAGATCGATAAGTTCGAATCTCTCTCCAGCGCGACGGATATTGGCATGTTTGCGCGAAACTGTTACATCATCTAACAAAATATCGTTATCGCCAGAGCGACCAATCGATGTTTCGGGGGAATTTAGAAGGAAACGTTCACCACGATTTGGTCCGCGATGAATAATTAACATCGCAGCATCGGGATTTAGTTGAGAGATTACTTGGCGCTCTTCGTCACTGAGTTGCTCTAACGCATCTGCGTCATCTACCGAGCGGAGTCCGAGGTTGATGGTCGAGGTGACCTCGTACTCGATCTCTGGCATTTAAATCCCCTCAACGTGAAGTTGAGGCTGAACTTACTTAGTAAAGGTAAGTTGGGTCAAGTGGGCCTTAACCCTTTGATCTACCTTGGCGGCTCGATTATTTACCCGATTAGGGCTGAGTACCCAGCAGCATCCATCAGAGAGTTCGATGGAGCGGTGACTTCTATCTCTGCAATCCAACCTGCGCCATATGGATCTGAGTTCAAAGTCTCTGGCGCAGAATCCAAATTACTATTGACTGCG
>CAWULI010000055.1:0-5434 GCA_963923155.1 uncultured bacterium | reverse complement strand
CAAATAAAAGTGAAAGTAGAAGAGTTACTCTCCAGCCTTACATCTATCTGAGCAAGAATTTACCTGTTTAAATAACACTATGTCTTTGGTCTTCGTAACCGGTGGTTCACGTGGTCTGGGTTTTGCCACTGCAAGTGCGCTAAAACAACAAGGTTATGACTTGGTGCTCTTTGCTAAGGGTGAATCTAGACTCATGGATTCAGCAGGAAAATTAAATTCTCCATATGAAGTAGTGGACCTTGAGGATATTGCCCAAACCCGCGAAGTCTTTAAATCTGCAGTTGAAAAATATGGAGTTCCCGAAATCTTGATGCTGGCACATGGCGTGATGTCAGATCGCATGGCCAAGACCCTAAAAGCCACCAATGCAGAATGGCGCCGAGTAATGGCGATTAATTTAGATTCGGTATTTACAATCGTTAATGAGGTCGGCGCCAAGATGGCCGAAGCGCGTAACGGGCGCATCATTATTTATAGCGCCTGTTTAGGAAGAATGTCTGGTCCTGGTAATGCTGGTGGTCTTGCGCCATATCGAATTTCGAAAGCAGGCGTCAATGCGTTAGTTAGAAATCTGGCACACGAAACTGGACATGGTTCGCGAGGACTTTGGGTCGATGCGATCTGTCCGAATCATTCACGCACCGATATGGGTGGCGAAAGCGCTCCGCGCTCTGCTGAAGAAGGTGCGGCTACCGCAGTTTGGTTAGCAACGCGCGAGTTGGTACCTGGAACTACGCAAACTGGTTTGCTTTGGGAAGATAACGAAGTCGTTCCTTGGTAAAGCTAATTCTTCTACACATATAATCTTTCGATGCGATTCATAATCTTCGTTATTGATAACCAACCTGGCAAATATGCTCCAAGTAATGAAATGGCAGATATCGACGCTTTCAATGATTCATTAGAGAAAAACGGCCATTGGGTTACAGCAGCAGGCATTAATCCATCAACCAAGGCAACTCTGATTGATAATCGCAGTGGAGCCAATCAGATACAAGTCGGAAGTTCACTTCAAGGTGCGGATTACTACAGTGGATTCTGGATTATTGAAGCTGAAGATGAGGCGAAAGCAATAGAACTGGCTACACAAGGCTCAAAAGCTTGTAATCGTAGGGTGGAAGTCAGGCCTTATCTTTAAATTAATATCTTTAAATCAAACCTGTTATTAGACTTACTAAAGTGAAAAAGCCAAAGGTTCTGATTTTAGGTGCAGGTTTCGGTGGCTTAACTGCGGCCAGGTGTTTACCTGCTGATTTTGAAGTCACCTTGGTTGATCGACATAATTTCCAGACATTTCTACCTTTGCTTTATCAAGTTTCTACGGCTGGTTTAGCTGCAGATCATGTGGCGCATCCGATCAGAAGTGCACTACGAAAAAATAATGTGAATTTTCGAATGGGATCACCTATTTCAATTGATCACAAGAATAAATCGGTGAAGTTGGATTCTAGTGAGAATCTCGAATTTGATTATTTGATAGTCGCGCTTGGTTCTGCGACAAACGATTTTGGAATTCCGGGCGTAAAAGAGCATTCGCTTGGAATGAAGTCAGTAACCGAAGCGCTAAAAATCCGCTCAGACATCATGAGACATTTCGAAGACCTCTGCCGCTTCTCCAATCCAGAAGATTTCAATATCTCGGTGATTGGTGGTGGTCCGACTGGCGTAGAGATGGCTGGTGCCATCGCAGAATTAATAAAAGGACCTTTGGCTTCTGACAACGAAATTGCAGCAACACATATAAAAGTGAGAATTATCGAAGCAGGTACCAGGTTACTGCCATCATTTTCAGAGAAATTGAGCGCCAAAACCAAATCTGATCTTGAGAAATTAGGCGTCACTGTTCTGCTAAATGCTCCGGTCAAAGAGGTTGATTCCGAGAAAATACTCTTGGCATCCGGAGAAGCTCTTGTCTCAGGATTAAATATCTGGACTGCGGGGGTTACCGGTGAAGCTGCAATGAAAACGCTTAATTTGCCGAGCGAGGCCGGCCGCATTGCAGTAACTGATTCACTTCAAGTTAAAGATTATCCATATGTATTTGCTATCGGAGATATCGCAGGATTAAAAGATATCAATGGTCGATATTTACCGATGGTGGCTCCGGTAGCGATGCAACAAGCACGTTATGTAGCAAAGAATTTGGCTCGGTTACATCAAGGAGAAACCTTGCCAAAATTTTCGTACATTGATAAAGGTTCTATGGCGACAATCGGCCGACACAAGGCTGTGGTCGAAGCAAAAGGATTAAAACTTAGTGGCTTCGTTGCTTGGTATGCCTGGCTCTGGCTACACCTTTTTTATTTACTTGGTGGACTAAATAAGATCGGCACTATGGCAGATTGGACTTGGAACTACCTAACTTTTGATCGAGGCAATCGCCATATTTTGGATATTTAGCAAGTAGGGATAATTTCGTTTAGAAGTCAAAGGAGAGAACTTGAATTATTGGACGCCAGTGCAGATTAAGACTCCTATTGCTAAGTCGGTTCTGATCACCGGCGCATCGAGTGGGATTGGATTGGAGGCCGCCAACTTTTTGGCAAAAAATGGAGCCAATGTGCACGCGGCGGTTCGAAATATTGATAAAGCGAAATCAGTCCTGGATTCTAAAGTTCTAATTCACCACTTAGATCTCTCAGATTTGAATAGTGTCAAGAATTTTGTATTTGGATTTGGTCATGAAGTAGATGTTCTAATAAATAATGCTGGAGTCATGGCGATTCCGTTGGCTCGTACCGTACAAGGATTCGAGATGCAGATTGGCACCAACCACTTAGGGCATTTTGCGCTGACGGGGCAACTCTTACCTCGAATCAAAGAACGAGTTATTTCAGTATCTTCAACTGCGCACCGGATGGGAAAGATCAATTTCGATGATTTGAATTGGGAGAAGCGTTATCAACGCTGGTTAGCTTATGGTCAATCAAAGTTAGCCAATTTGCTCTTCACTTCAGAGTTGAATAATCGGTTGGTTAAGTCGAATTCGAAAATCAAGGCCATCGCAGTCCATCCTGGCTTTGCCGCAACAAATTTACAATCACAAACCCAGAGCAATGTTTGGGATGGCATTATGTCTGCATCCAATAAATATATGGCGCAATCAAGTTTTGAAGGTTCTTGGTCAACGCTATTTGCAATTACCGAAGATATTCCAGGTAATTCATTTGTCGGCCCAACCGGCTTCGGCCAAACCAAGGGTTCACCAGGTTTAGTAAGTAGATCTAAACGCGCTAAAGATATGAATGTGGCGAAGCGTCTGTGGGATTTATCGGAAGAGCTAACTCAAACTACATATAAATTTAGTTAATTTGGAGCTTTGCGCATAAACACGCTCAAATTCCCTCGAATTGTGAACCCCTTTTGATTATTTAGGGATTGATTTGCAAGGTTACGCATGCAGACTAATACCAGAAGTTAAGAATTTAATAGAGGGATAAGGGAAAGGGGATTACCTACAACGAAGAGTTGATTGGCCAGTGTCATGGCAGAACGCGAGTTTTGTCCGATCGCCTGGTAATTGACGACATCCGACACCGATCAAGCCTGTTGGTTGATACCGTACGAGCGGCAGTTTTTAAAAGGAGCTCGGGACGTGGCGGGTATGCATAGGGTAGTAGAACAATGCAAGCCTTCTCGGATGTAGGTATTAGCGGGGTGACGCAGACTATCAGCGTCACCCCGCGTTTTATATTTTAATTGTGGATGCCTTGAAGATTGATTCAATTGAATCATCTAGCGCATGATTGAATTCAGTCTCACTCTGGTTTACAGATAGACCTTCGGTAAGCGCTCTTGAAAAAGACGCAATTACCGACCTATTGCGGTGTAATTCGGCGTTTGCTTCGGCTCGGGAATAGCCGCCTGATAAAGCCACGACTCTAATGACTTTAGGGTTTTTGGTTAATTCCTCGTAAAGATTTATTGAAGTCGGAATCGTTAATTTAAAGATTACCCGTTGATCAATTCCCTTCAAGGCCTCGATCAGTTTTCCCTTGAGTATCTGTTCGCATTCCGCCTTATGTGGAGATTTGATATCAACCTCTGGCTCGATAATCGGAACCAAACCGGCTGCGAGAATTTCCTTGGCAAACTCAAACTGTTGTTTCACTACATCAGCTATACCTTGCAAATCCGGTAATTTGATAACAGAACGCATCTTGGTACCGAATACTCCGTGGCTGATCGCTGATTTGACGCGATCCGAGAGCTCAGGAATTGGTTTCATTAGTTGAACGCCATTTGATTCAGGTAGTAATCCATTATCAACTTTCAGAAATGGCACGATGCCTTTCTGCCGCCATAAATACTCTGCGCTGCCCATGCCATCTATATGACGATTCATGGTCATTTCAAAGAGAATTACCGCCAAGATTCGTTCTGAAGTAAAGACTGGGCTCTTGATTATGCGGGTGCGCATTTTATGTACCAAATCAAACATCTCTGCTTCGCTTGAATAAGAAGATTCTTGAATGCCATATAACTTCAGTGCTTTTGGCGTTGAACCCCCACTTTGATCAAGCGCTGCGATGAAGCCAGCACCTTTCTCCATTCGTTGTAGCATTTGAGCGTTCATGTTTAAATGCTACGCCTTTTAGCTTTTTCTGCCAACTTTTTAGTTTGAGTAATTTGCAAGCATTTCGTTAATAAATTGATATTTACTGATGAAACTCTACTTACAGAATTGTAAGGAGGAGAAGATGTTTAAGAAGAGCAAAGTAATTATTGCTATCACGGCATTTATTACTGTTATTGCGCAGTTATGGTTTGCTAATACTGCGCGAGCGGATTTAAATAACATAAATTTTGATTTCATGGCAGCAAAGCCCAGTACATATGATCACGCTACTGGTGGCGGTGCTTGGAATGCGGGGCAAATCGGAACCAATATAGTTAATGAACTAGAGGGTGAGAGTTTTGCTTGCAACGACCACGTTTCATATTTGACCAAGATCTCTGCCCCAGCCGGATCGGTAAATGCAGCTAACGCGGTAGTTGCCCTCGATTTCATCTCGACCTTCGCCTTTGCTTGGGTAGGCGCTCGCGTAGCGGCCACTAAGAATATGGATTACGGCGGAATTCTTTTTGTTGCTGCGGTCTCTGCCTTGTCAGGTGGCACATTTAGAAATCTAGTTTTGCAATTAAAGCCTGCATGGATAAATCATCCTTATTTATTTATTGCGGTCGCGGTTGCCTTCTTGTTAACAGTTATACAAGGCAAGAAGAAACCAATCGGGAAGTTTGGTTTGGTACTCGATTCATTTGGGTTGGGATTTGCAGTTGTTGCGGCAGTTGAAGTTAGTTTAAATAACGGAACTCCCATTTACGCCGCAGTGGTATTAGGCGTGCTATCTGGAGTTTTGGGCGGATTAACACGCGATGTGCTCTGCCCTGTCTCTTATACACATCTGACGCTGCCGACGATCTACTCTGT
>CAWULI010000054.1:0-5525 GCA_963923155.1 uncultured bacterium | reverse complement strand
TCCCATCAAAATGTGGCGTTGGATGTGATTTGAGAGTTTAGTCGTAGTTAGTTCGCGCCAAATTGCTGCTTTGTTTTCGATTGTTGCAATCATTGCGCGCGCTTCTGCGCCATGACGAACACCATCAGCAGTGTTATCGCGCTTTAACTCAGCATCTATTTCATTCTGGCCGTAGATGCCGTGCTCGGTTAGAGCCTTGATCAAAGACCAACGCATCTCGGTATCTACAGTCACGCCAGCTAAATTTCCATCCAGAATCTCTTTGATCTTCGGTGCATCAGCTTTGGTTGCGCCGGCCGCAAATCCCTTAACTAGCGCCAACTGTTCGTCACTTCCAGCTTTTGCGGCAGTGGCTAATTGGTAAAGACCGCTAGAACGTCGAGCACGCAATTTCTCGCGATTATTTGGTGACGAGTAGATCTCCACCGCAGTCTCTAAATTAGTTAATTGCGCATTGATTACCGATGCTTCGCTCTCTTTTCCAAGAGCATTTAACACGATTTCAGTGTAATCAGTTGCAGATAGTTCGCCATCGCGATGCATATCCCAAGCGGCAGACCAGCAGAGCGCTCTAGTAAGTGAATCGGTGATGTCGCCTAGATGTGTTTTTAAAGTCTTGATTGATCGCTCATCAAAACGAATCTTGCCGTAAGTTAGATCGTGATCATTAATCAGCAATAAATCGGCAACTGCTTCGCCAGCCAATTCAGAGATAACTGTGCGCGCACCCGTTATATCAAGTTCGACGCTCTTACGTCGCTCCAATTTTCCATTCTTTACATCGTAAAGACCGATCGCCATGCGATGCGGACGAAGTTCCTTTGAACCTTCTGGAACCAATGGCGATTCTTGGATAACTGCAATCTCGGTGTACTTATCATCGTTTATCTTTAGTTCTGGGCGGAAAGTGTTAACGCCTGCAGTCTGAAGCCAAGTCTTGGTCCAAGCAGTTAGATCACGCCCTGAGGTTGCTTCGAGTTCAACCAACAAATCCTTTAATACCGTGTTGCCCCAGGCATGCTTTGCAAAATAATGCTTTAGCCCAGCGAAGAAATTATCTTTGCCTACGTGGGCTACCAGTTGTTGTAATACTGATGCGCCTTTGGCATATGTGATGCCATCGAAATTAGAACGCACCTCTTCCATGTTCTTCATATCAACTGCAATTGGGTGAGTTGAAGAGAGTTGATCTTGGCGATAGGCCCAGTTCTTTCGGGCACCTGTGAATTCGGTCCAAGAGTTCTTGTACTTAGTCGCATTTGAAGAGGTGTAATAAGCAGCCCATTCAGCGAATGATTCGTTCAACCAAGTGTCATTCCACCATTTCATGGTTACCAAATCGCCAAACCACATGTGTGCCATCTCGTGCAGGATTACGTTAGCGCGCCAGTTGTACAGAGTCTCGGTCACCTTGGAACGGTAAATCACATAATCTTCGCGGAAAGTCACGCAACCAACGTTTTCCATAGCGCCTGCATTGAATTCCGCGACACAGAGTTGGTCGTACTTCTCGAAAGGGTATGGCAGACCAAACTCTTTTTCGTAGAACGCAAAGCCTTGTTTGGTAAGTAAGAAGAACTCATCTTTATCCAAGAATTCGGCAAGTGATTTACGGCAGTAAATTGCGAGCGGAATTGTTTTCTCGCCTTTATATTCATCGGTCACATAGTGGTAAGGCCCAGCAACGAAACAAGTTAAGTAAGTGGAGAAACGTTGGGTCTTCTTGTAGGTCCAATGGTGTTTTCCGTTGCCTAAATCTTTGCGTTCTATGACTGGGCTATTTGAAACAACTTCCCATTTTTCTGGAGCGATCACCGAGAATTCATAGGTCGCCTTGAGATCTGGTTGATCGAATGAGGCAAAGGTTCGGCGACAATCCGCTGCTTGGTGCTGCGAATATAGATAGACCTCACCATCTGCTGGATCCACGAAGCGATGAAGACCTTCGCCAGTCTTTGAATAGATCGCTTCCATTTCAACGATCAATTCATTCTCGGCTGCGAGATTATTTAAGAAAAGAGATTCGCCATCGTAGTTTGAGAAATCGACTGCTTTTCCATTCAAGGTCGCATTGATGATTCGTTTTGAAACAACATCGATAAAGGTATTGCTGCCTGGAGTAGCGCTAAAAGTTATTACGGCTTTGCTATAGAAGGTCTCATCACCGGTAGTTAGATCCAAGTCGACCTTGTAATTGTCGAGCTTTAGAATCGCTGAACGCTCGGCTGCCTCTTTGCTGGTCAGATTAATCCCTGGCACTGTTGCTCCTTAAAGTAACTAAAACCAAAATTGATACATCGATTTGTTATAGCGCTATCCAATATGAAAGTTTTGGCCAATGCAAAGCGAGCGAATCCTGACCTATCGCCTTCGCGGCAATCGCATCACTGAGGCGCAGGAGGCGGCTTTGAATGCGCATTGGCAGAAGTACGGTCTGGCTAATGACGCGCCACTTGATCTTGATGAGATTTTCCCAACGCAAAAAATCAGAATTCTTGAGATCGGTTTTGGCATGGGTGAGGCCACTGCGATCTTGGCTAAAGAGTTTCCTGAAACCGCCTTTCTAGGCGTGGAAGTACACCGACCAGGAGTTGGAAAACTTTGCGCGCAGCTTGAAGCAAATGGCTCAACAAATGTTCGCATTCTTCATCATGATGTGATCGATGTAATCAACAATCAGCTATCGGACAATGCTTTGGATGGAGTTCACATATTCTTTCCGGATCCATGGCCAAAAAAGCGCCACATTAAACGTCGACTAATAACCCCAGAGTTCTTAAGGCTGATCTATCCAAAGTTAAAAAAAGGCGCTTTCATTCATGTCGCCACTGATTGGGTGCCTTATGCAGAGTTCGTGATGAAGTCCTTTTCACAAGTGCCTGAGTATCACGGCGGAGAAGTGGAGAGACCTACTTGGCGGCCGATAACGAGATTTGAGGGGCAGGGGATAGATAAGAACCACCGCGTAACGGATATGCGTTACGTCAGAGATTAACTAACAACATTTATCTTCGTAATTTGAAATCTTGTCGATGCGACGGATATGTCGCTCGTCGTTACTAAATGGTTCTGCAATAAATGCATCCAAGATTGTTTTGCAGTCATCGATTGAATGCATCCGTCCACCGATAGCAACCACATTGGCATTGTTATGTTGTTTGGCTAGTTTTGCAGTCTCGATGCTCCAAGCTAATGCAGCTCGGACACCTTTTACTTTGTTTGCCGAGATCTGTTCGCCATTTCCAGAGCCACCAATGACAATCCCCAAGGAACCTGGATCTTTAACAACCGCCTCTGCTGCTGGAATACAGAAATCTGGGTAGTCATCTAACGCATCGTATTCGTATGGTCCGTGGTCTTTGACTTCGTGGCCCTTGGCGGTGAAGTGTTCGATTAAAGCGCTCTTTAACTCAAGGCCTGCATGATCTGCACCGATATGAATTCGCATGGGGCAATATTGCCACGAGATATATGTGCACCAATTAGAAACGCCCGTCGCAGTTAGCGACGGGCGTTTCACCCAAGGAGTTATAACTAATTAAGAATTAGTTGTTACCGCTAGTTGTGCTAGTGGTTGAAGTTTGTGGAATGCCATTCTTTGATCCAGGCATACCCATTCCGCCATGTCCAGGACCACGACCATGTCCAGGACCACGATCTCCAAAGCCAGCCATAGGTCCGCCATGTCCTGCTTCATTTACTTCAGCGGTGATATGTGCGGTTAGGTTTGTCTTCAAAGTAGCGGCTTGAGCAGCTGTTAATTTACCTGCAGTTACTGCAGCATCAATCTGCTTTGTTTCATCAGCAACTAGTGCGGCGATCAAAGCGTCCTTCTTAGCGCCTGCGATTGTTGCAAGTGATTCACCAGCTGCCAAACGATTATGCAAAGTTGTGGCATCGATACCTAGAGTTGCGGTGATGATGGCATCCTTATTTGGATTCATTAAGCCGCCCATTGGACCGCCCATCGGACCACCGAAAGATGGACGATTTGCTGCCTCTGTAGCTTCGGCCGCTGTTACTGCATCAGTAATCGCCTTTGCTTTGGCATCTGTCAAAGTTCCCTTCGCAACAAGATCCTTGAGCGCTTGCGCTAACTCTGGATCGATGGTGCCAGGAGTTCTCTGTGTTCCAGGTGCTGGAGGAGTTGTTGGTTTGGTAGCACTCTTTGCAACTTCAAGTGCAGACCAAGCATCTGTTACTGCCTTTGAATCTGCTGCAGTGATAGTTCCCTTAGAAACTAAATCTGAAAGAACTGCCGCAGATTCTCCACCGCGACCCATCTTGCCCATTCCATCGCCAGGTACTCCGGCCATGCCATTCATGCCAGACATTCCATTGACATTAAAAGTACGAGTCACAGTTGTAACTGTGGTCTTAGTGGTTTTGCTTGCAGATCTCACTTTTGCGCCAGATGCATTTGCAAGTGCTGAAGCAGAACCAGTGATTGCAACAGCGGTAATTACCACTGCTACAACTTTTTTCTTTTGACTCATTTGCTTCCTTTCGGAATTCTTGCCAGCGGCCCCACACCACTGGCTTTAGCGGTATATAAATCCTTCAAACTTGGAGGAGCAGCCGATAATCCTTAGAGACACCATAGAGATTTGCACTGATGTGGAAATCTCAGGTGCTGGGGTATCGCTACTCCAACGCTTACAAATAGAAGGGTAACCCTGATTCCTTAGAAATCCCTTTGAACTCAGACTTTAACTCCCCAAACAGGAGTTCAAGAATGTTTAATCCCCGCTCAACAAAGCCAGCCAAGGTCCTTGCAATCGCGTTATTAATAAGCGCAAATTCCGTCATTAACGCAAGCGCTGCAGGACCTGCAATCTCAACGGCGTCGCAAGTTGTAAATACGATTCTAAGTGGAAAGAGTGCGCCTGCAGTTTCGCTAGGCAAGAACGGCGATTTCTACATCGATGTGCAGCAACTTACATTTTATGGACCAAAAAAGAATGGACTTTGGCCTGCGGGAATTTCATTGAAGGGTTCAGATGGCAAAAATGGAATTGATGGAAAGAACGGAAGTGACGGATCGACTTCAAAAGCCGTTACGGGACCTGCAGGACCAAAAGGAGAAACTGGTGCGACAGGACCTGCTGGACCAAAGGGTGAAACAGGCGCAACTGGTCCAAGTGGTCCGATTGGTGCAAGCGGTGCAAACGGATCAATTGGAGCAACTGGACCAGCAGGTGCTAAAGGTGAAACCGGCGCAACGGGAGCTAAAGGTGAAACAGGAGCCACAGGAGCTACCGGTGCACAAGGATTACAAGGTATTCAAGGATTAAAAGGTGAAACCGGTTTAACCGGTGCAACTGGTTTACAAGGCGATAAGGGAGATAAAGGCGATAAAGGTGACACTGGAGAAACCGGAGCTCAAGGTTTACAAGGAATCCAAGGTCTAAAAGGTGACACCGGTGCCACAGGCGCAACGGGACCTGCCGGTGCGACAGGTGCAACAGGTGCAACAGGTGCCACTGGAGCCACAGGCGCAACTGGTCCACAAGGTGCAACCTGTC
>CAWULI010000053.1:0-5549 GCA_963923155.1 uncultured bacterium | reverse complement strand
TTAAGAGAAGAGTTTGGTGATCTCATCGACTGCTTCGGTAACTGCAGCCTCGCATTTTTCACCGGTTGCGCGGATTCGAATCTCGATCTTTCCTTCGGCCAATCCCTTGCCCACGATTACGATGATTGGATTACCGATTAGCTCGGCATCTTTGAACTTAACTCCAGCGCTTTGATCTCGGCGATCATCAAGCATCACGGTAATACCGCGTGCTTCTAGTTCGTGACCCAACTCTTCGGCTTTCGCAAATGGCGCATCCTCTTTACCAGTTGCAACGATATGCACCATCGCAGGAGCGATCTCGGCTGGCCAGCAAAGTCCGATCTCATCTGCGCTCTGTTCGGCGATTGCCGCAACCGCACGTGAAACACCGATTCCGTATGAACCCATAGTTACTACTTGCGACTTTCCATTTTGATCAAGCACTGTTAAATCAAGTGCCTTTGCATATTTGCGACCTAATTGGAAGATGTGGCCAATTTCGATGGCGCGATCGATAACTACATCGGTGCCGCACTCTGGGCAACTATCCCCTGCGCGTACTTCTGCCGCTTCGACATAACCTTCGACTTCGAAATCACGACCAGCCACGACATTGCGCGCATGGCAATCCTTCTTATTTGCACCAGTTACCCAAGCAGTCCCTGGCGCAACTCTTGGATCTGCAAGCAAGGTGATGCCATTTGCTTTGGCATCTTGTGGTCCGATGTAACCCTTAACTAACTTCGGGAACTTCTTGAAATCTTCCTCTTCAAAAATCCTAATCTCATTAACGCCAGATAGATTTGCTTCAACGCGCTTTAGATCAACTTCGCGATCTCCTGGCACCAAGATCGCATATGGTTTCTCATCAACCATCAACATTATGTTCTTCAAAGTATCGCTCGCGGCATAACCACCGAACTTGGCATTTAATAGCTCTACCAATGAATCAATGGTCGGAGTATTCGGAGTATCCAATACCTCTAGCGCTGGGAATTTGCCATCGCCAGGTTTTACAACGGTCTTCATCGCTTCTACGTTCGCAGCGTAACCACACTTAGGACAGAGCACGTAAGTATCTTCACCGGTTGAACATGGCGCTAGGAACTCTTCGGATTTTGATCCACCCATTGCACCAGCCATTGCGCTAACGATGTTGTACTTCAAACCTAAGCGATCAAAGGTCTTGATATATGCATCGCGATGTTTTTGATACGAAACTTCTAAACCTGCATCATCCACATCGAAAGAGTAAGAATCTTTCATCACGAATTCGCGGCCACGGATAATGCCAGAACGTGGTCTAGCTTCATCGCGATATTTAGTTTGAATCTGATAGATCGAAAGCGGAAGATCCTTATAAGAGGAGTACTCGCCCTTGACCATCAAGGTAAACATCTCTTCGTGGGTTGGACCTAATAAGTAATCTGCGCCTTTTCGATCCTGTAAACGAAATAGATTGGGGCCATATTCGGTCCAACGATTGGTCGCTTCGTAAGCATCTTTAGGTAAAAGCGCTGGAAAATGAACTTCCTGGAAACCTGCGGCATCCATCTCTTCGCGGATCACGCGTTCGACATTGCGAAGTGCAATTACGCCAAGTGGTAACCAAGAGAAAATTCCTGCAGCAATCGGTCTGACGTAACCGGCACGAACTAATAACTTATGAGATGTAACCGAGGCATCTGCTGGATCATCACGCAAAGTACGCAGGAAGAGCGTAGACATCTTTAACATCTATTTGACCTCTACCGAAGGTTCGCCAGATGCAATACCTGCCGCCTCCATTTCCTCGCCTAGTCGAAGCGCCTCTTCAATTAAAGTTTCTACGATCTGTGATTCTGGAACAGTCTTAATTACCTGACCTTTTACAAAGATCTGGCCTTTGCCATTTCCTGAGGCCACACCTAAATCTGCTTCGCGAGCTTCGCCAGGACCATTTACAACACAACCCATAACCGCAACGCGAAGTGGCACCGTCATTCCTTGTAGCCCAGCCTGAACTTTCTCGGCCAAGGTGTAGACATCTACCTGCGCGCGACCGCACGAAGGACAAGAGACGATTTCAAGTTTGCGTTGGCGCAGCCCTAGAGATTCCAAGATCGAAATGCCTACCTTTACCTCTTCTACTGGAGGTGCAGACATTGAGACGCGAATGGTGTCGCCAATTCCTTCTGCCAACAAGATTCCGAATGCCGTTGCAGATTTAATGGTCGCTTGAAATGCTGGACCCGCTTCTGTGACGCCTAAATGCAATGGATAATCGCACTTTGCTGCGATCAATCGATAAGCCTTGACCATCGTTACTGGGTCATGATGCTTAACCGAGATCTTAAAGTTAGTGAAGCCATGCTCTTCGAAAAGCGATGCCTCCCAGAGCGCCGATTCAGCCAAAGCTTCAGGAGTTGCCTTGCCGTACTTGGCCATCAAGCGTGGATCTAGCGAACCAGCATTAACGCCGATTCGAATCGGAACATTGGCAGCTTGCGCTGCAGCAGCGACCTCTTTGACCTTATCGTCGAATTGTTTGATGTTGCCGGGATTTACACGAACACCTGCGCAACCGGCATCAATCGCAGCAAAGATGTACTTCGGTTGAAAATGTATATCTGCAATTACCGGAATCTGAGATTTCTTTGCGATCTGTGGCAGCGCATCGGCATCATCTTGCGATGGCACCGCAACGCGCACGATCTGGCAGCCTGCGGCTGTTAACTCTGCGATCTGTTGCAACGTGGCATTCACATCGGCAGTCGGTGTAGTGCACATTGACTGTACTGATACTGGGTGATCGCTACCGACGCCGACGTTACCGAGCATCAATTGCTTGGTCTTGCGTCGCGGCGCGAGCGTTTTTAATTCAGGAATACCCAGATCGACCATGGGCTTATTCTGCCTTATCGAGTCAAAAGTTAGAGATTTAGGCTAACGGGATTGACGATGTCGGCTATGAGTAAGAGCACGGTAAGCGCTACAAGTATGAAGAAGACAACAGCAGTAAGTGGCATCAATCGATTGATATCGATCGGAGCTGGTTTTTCGCGGCCACGAAATGCGGCATAGCGATAACGAGCTGCATCAATCAGGGCAACTGCCATATGTCCACCATCTAGTGGCAAGAGCGGCAATAAGTTGAAAATTCCGACGAATACATTTAGTGATGCGATCATCATTAAGAAGAGCGCGATCTGATTGGTGATTGGAAGCGAAGTGTTACTTGCGATATCTCCAGATGCACGTGCCACACCGACGATTCCGACTGGACCATTTGGATCGCGCGGCGCTTTATTAAAGGCCTCTTTAACTAGATTGGGTACCATGCTTGGTAATTTGAAGAGCGCTTTGAAACTCTCTTTGACCATGTACCAGGTAATCGAACCAGAGCTCTTGATCGAATTGAGAATCGGCATTCGATAGGTGCCTTCTTTGGCAATGAATCCGATAAAGGAGTAGGTATATCCGTTGATGGTGCGATCAGTCGGAGTCACCTGTAAATCGATGGTTTGATCGCCGCGTTTTACGGTAAAGATAAATTGTTGGCCGGAATGCTTACGTATTTTTAATAAGTCTTCGGCAAAGTTATTTGATTGGGTCTTCTTGCCATCAATGGCGATGACGGTATCCCCTGCTTTAAGGCCAGCTTTTACTGATGGCGAGACTGGATCAGTTGCGCTGCAGGTGTTGGTTGAAGATACGCACGGAACGATCTGCGCAATTGTCGAAGACATGGATTGTGCGCCGATACCAGCTAGCATCACAACCAACATTACAAATGCCAGAACAAAGTGATTGAAAGATCCCGCACCAAGAACCACAAGTTTGCGAGGCGTTGTCGAAACTACGAAGGCACGATTGGCTTCGCCTTCTGGCATCTGATCATGAATCGTCATGCCTTCGATACGGCAATAACCACCGGCCGGGATTGCTTTGATGCCGAATTCGGTCTCGCCTCGCACAGTTGACCAGATTCGTTTTCCGAAACCTAAGAAGAATTCGGTTACCTTCATGCCAAATTTCTTCGCGAAGAAATAGTGGCCAAATTCGTGAACCATTACTGAGAATAAAAGCGCAGCGACAAAGAGCAATACACCTACGATTGCCAAGTAAGCCTCCTATTTAAATAACTCATTAGATAGCTCCATCTTTGCCTATACATACGACTAAATAAGGCGCGCTAATGGCAATACTCTCACGCCCGAGATAGACTTGAAAAATGAACGTGCCACAGCAACGCAAAGTTGTTACCGAGATCCCAGGTCCTAAATCACAGGAAATTATCAAGCGACGTAGCGAAGCGGTCTCGGCATCCTTAGGCATGGCCCTTCCCGCGGTAATCACCAATGCTGGTGGCGGAATCTTGGTCGATATTGATGGCAATCAGATCATCGATATGGGGGCCGGAATCGCGGTCGTTAATGTCGGAAATAGCGCACCTTCTGTTGTTAAAAGAGTTCAAGATCAAGTAGCAGCCTTTACCCATACCTGTTTCATGATCGCTCCTTACGAGGGTTACATCGAAGTCTGCGAAAAGTTAAATGCATTAACGCCAGGAAATTTCAAGAAGAAGAGCGCGCTCTTTAACTCTGGCGCAGAAGCTTTAGAGAACGCGGTCAAGATCGCGCGCCATTACACCAAGCGACAAGCAGTCGTGGTTTTCGAACATGGTTATCACGGTCGTACTAATCTAACTATGGCGATGACTGCAAAGAACATGCCATACAAAGAAGGTTTCGGTCCATTTACCCCAGAGATCTACCGCATGCCGATGGCCTATCCATTTAGATCTGAGATGCCAGTCGAACATGTATTAGAAGAAGTTATTCATAAGGTCGAGAAAGAGATTGGCGGCAAGAATGTCGCTGCAATCGTAATCGAACCGATTCAAGGCGAAGGTGGCTTTATCGTGCCACCGAAGGGATTCTTACCTGGCCTTGCAAAGTACGCTAAAGAAAATGGCGCGTTATTTATCGCAGATGAAGTC
This sequence comes from uncultured bacterium, assembly GCA_963923155.1. Classification (GTDB taxonomy): domain Bacteria; phylum Actinomycetota; class Actinomycetes; order Nanopelagicales; family Nanopelagicaceae; genus ZLKRG08. Next base: position 586 of record CAWULI010000053.1, on the reverse strand, counting down.
CAGACCGGTTTTGCACGCACTGGTGTGATGTTTGCTTGCGAAGATGAGAATATCGAACCGGATTTAATTACTACCGCGAAAGGAATCGCAGGTGGCTTACCACTTGCAGCCGTGACTGGCCGCGCCGACGTAATGGATGAGATTCATCCATCCGGATTAGGCGGAACTTATGGCGGTAATCCAATTGCCTGCGCTGCAGCTTTAGGTGCAATTGAAACTATTCAGTCGCAGAATTTGATTGCGCGTGCCAATGAGATCGGCAAGATCATGGTCAATGCTCTTAAAACTATGCAGGCCAAATATCCTGCGATAGGTGAAGTTCGTGGCCGCGGTGCGATGATTGCGATCGAATTGGTGGTTCCAGGTAGCAAGGATCCAAATGGCGAATTGCTTGGAAAGTTAGTTAAGTATGCACAGCAAAAAGGTGTGCTCTTCTTGACCGCCGGAACTTACGGAAACGTACTTCGCTTCTTGCCGCCGCTAGTGATCGGTGACGAGCTAGTTAAAGATGCGATGGCTGTACTTGATGAAGCATTTGCCAACGTTAAATAGTTAACGATCCAACAAGTTTCTAGTCGGGCTGTAC
>CAWULI010000052.1:0-5549 GCA_963923155.1 uncultured bacterium | reverse complement strand
GGCAGCGTCAGATGTGTATAAGAGACAGCTCTAATACTTGCTCGTTCTGAAGATCCCACAAGATGCCGCCATTGCTGCAGATCGCTTGGCCAAAATTAAATGCTTCTTTGATCTGACCCATCCAGCGCGGTGGGCGACCAGTAACAAAGAAGACCTTTACGCCCATTTCGTGTGCACGAGTAAGCGTTGCGATAGTGCGTTTTGAGATCGGCGCAGCATGCGGACAGATGGTCCCATCTAAATCCGTTGCAATTAATTTGGGGCGATAACTCAATTGATCACATCAAATTTTGCTTTGCCGATATATGGCTGCAGTGCGGTTGGAACATTTACTGAACCATCGGCATTCTGATTGTTCTCTAAAATCGCCACAATCATGCGTGGTACCGCAACCAAAGTGCCATTTAATGTCGCAAGTGGTCTAGTGCCATTCTCATCCTTCATGCGGATATTCAATCTGCGCGCCTGGAATTCAGTGCAATTAGAGGTACTAGTTACTTCGCGATACGCATTCTGGGTTGGAATCCAAGCTTCGCAATCGAATTTGCGATTAGCGGATGATCCAAGATCACCAGAAGCCACATCAATCACACGATATGACAGACCCATTGCATTTAAAAAGTCTTTCTCCCATTGTAAAAGTCTTAAATGTTCTGCTTTTGCATCTTCCGGTTTGCAGAAGATAAACATCTCTACTTTCTCGAATTGATGCACACGGATAATGCCGCGGGTATCTTTTCCATAAGAACCAGCTTCGCGACGAAAGCATGGTGAATACCCTGAGTAACGAAGTGGCAACTTAGCTACATCTAGCGTTTCATCCATGTGATAAGCCGCAAGTGGAACTTCGGAAGTTCCGACTAGATAAACATCATCTTTTTCAATGTGATAAACATTCTCGGCTGCTTGACCTAAGAAGCCGGTGCCTTCCATTGCAGGTGGATTTACCAATACAGGTGGAATCACTGGAATGAAACCAGCTTTGCTTGCTTGCGCAATCGCATAATTAACTAGCGCAAGTTCTAACATTGCGCCCGGTCCGGTTAAGTAATAACTGCGAGCGCCCGCAACCTTCGCACCGCGTTCGGTGTCGATTGCACCAAGTAACTTTCCTAATTCGACATGGTCTTTAGGTTCGAAATCAAACTTACGTGGTTCGCCAACATGTTCGATTACTTTGAAATCTGCTTCGCCGCCGATTGGTGCATCTGGATCCAAAATATTTGAAAGTTGCTTTGCAACCTCATTGGTATGCGCTTCGATTTCAGCGCGCTTGGCGTCAGCCTCTTTTACCTTAGAGGCTAATCCCTTTGCCTGCTCTAAAAGCGCGGTTTTCTCGTCACCCTTTGCAGCACCTACCGATTTTGATAGTTGGTTCTGTTCTGCACGAAGCGATTCAAAAGCTGCGATCGCATCACGTCGTTTGGTATCTAGTTCTAATAATTTGTCGACGATTGATTCATCTTCGCCACGTCCGCGCTGCGATGATTTAACAAGCTCCGGATTCTCACGAATTATCTTGATATCTATCATGTTGCGCGCCCCTTTCTTACCTCTTCCAACCATTGATTAGAACTATTGAATGCAGTATCGCTTGTAGTTTTGGTAGTAGTTGGTGCGACCTTATCTGCGCGTGGATAAGAACCCAAGAATCTAATATCTTCACAGATTCTTCGTAAACCAGTTAGCGCATCGCCAACGCGAGCATCATTGATGTGTCCTTCGGCATCAATGATGAAGTGGTAATGTCCTAATTCGCGACCGGTAGGGCGTGATTGAATGAAAGTTAGGTTAACGCCACGTACTGCAAACTCTGTTAATACCTCTAATAACGCACCTGCGTGATCGATTCCAATGAAAGCTGCTAGCGAGGTGCGGTCATAACCAGTTGGCGCCGGTAGTGAGCCTGGTTTAGAGACCAAAACAAATCGGGTCACAGCTGCATCAGAATCGCCGATGTTCTTATTTAATATTTTCAATCCATAAGTTTGCGCCGCAACCTCGGCTGCGATTGCAGCATCGAATTCACCTTTGGCTAGCGCTTCTGCTGCAGCTGCGGTGGAGTTGGTGCTGATTAACTCTGCGCTTGGGTAATTCTTTGCGATGTATTTGCGGCACTGCGCTTCGGCGTGTGGATGGGTCGCGATTTTTTTGATCTCTGCCTTCTCATCGCGCACCAGCAGTGCAAAAGTAACCGGAAGCAAAACTTCTCCGACAATTATTAATGGTTCGCCGATCGCTAATTCATCCAGTGTTCTAGCAACCACGCCTTCGACCGAATTCTCGATCGGAACTAAAGCAAAATCACTGCCACCATTTCGGACCATATCCAAGGCGGCCGTGACATTTGCACATGGAATTAATTGATCGGATTGGCTTGTGATGGAACGGAGTGCAGCCTCAGTAAAGGTACCGACTGGACCAAGATAGGCATACTTACTCACCTGCGAATTCTACCCGTAGGCTAAGGCGCATGAGCCAACATTTATCTGCACGCTTTAATGCGATTGGTCGCAGTGAAGTTGGTCTGCATCGAAGTGGCAATGAAGATTCTGCGCTAATTAATGGCGTATTGATTGCTGTTGCAGATGGAATGGGAGGACATGCAGGCGGTGAAGTTGCGTCAAAAGTAGCCATTACAACGTTGGCACAGATCTTGCCGTTATTAAATAACGATGAGATGGATCCCGAATCTCTAGAAGATTTTCTAATGGGTTCCCTGATTGATATTGATCATGATATTCGTCAGACCGTGCTCGATGATGATCGTTTGTCAGGAATGGGCACTACTTTGACTGCGATAGCGCTTTATCGAGATCGCGCATATGTATTGCATGCCGGTGATTCGCGAGCATATAGATTGCGTGGAAAGGAATTGCAACAGATCACGAAGGATCATTCTGTGGTCCAAGAATTGATTGATTCCGGTGCAATTACCGAAGCCGAAGCCGCGTTCCACCCACAACGCTCTGTGCTGACTAATGTATTAATGGGTCAGGGCAATATCACGCCTTTATTGGTTTCCTACGAGGTAAAGCCGGGAGATAAGTTCCTACTTTGTAGCGATGGTTTGAATACCGTGGTTAGTAATGATGAAATTAACGCTGCATTAAAAGGTGAAGATGCGATCTCGAAATTAGTCGAATTAACTTACGAACGCGGCGCGCCAGATAATGTGACAATCATCTTGGCCGAAGTTGGTCAGAGCGATACCCCGACTCAATTCTTGGGTGCAGCAAAATGAGAATCTTTGGCGAGCGCTACGAACTTGGCGCGCTTATCGGCGCAGGTGGCATGTCTGATGTTTTTGTCGCCAAGGATCTACGCTTAAATCGCGAGGTAGCGGTCAAGGTGCTACGTAGCGATCTCAATCGCGAACAAACTTTCGTAACAAGATTTAGAAAAGAAGCTTTGGCAGCCGCAGGACTTAGCCATCCGGGCATCGTTGCGGTTTATGACAGTGGTGAAAATCCTGCGCCTTACATTGTCATGGAGTTGGTGCAAGGTAAGACTTTACGCGACTTAATCAATGGACCAATAGATCCAAAAACCGCAATTCAAATTACTGAAGGTGTATTGACCGCTCTTGCCTATTCGCATGCAAATGGCATTGTCCATCGCGATATCAAACCTGGAAATATCATGATTACTGATCATGGCGATGTAAAGGTGATGGATTTCGGTATCGCTCGCGCCTTAGATGATGTCAGTGCCACCATGACCGCAACTTGGAATGTGGTCGGTACTGCACAATACTTATCACCCGAACAGGCAAGTGGAGAAATCGCAGATAATAGAAGCGATCTTTATTCTGTTGGTTGTGTGCTCTATGAAATGCTAACTGGTCGTCCACCATTCACTGGTGATACTCCGGTTTCCATTGCCTTCCAACATGTTTCCGCTGATTTGATTCCACCAAGTAAATTGAATGCAAAGCTCAATCCACAATTTGATCATTTCTTATCAGTGGTAATGTCTAAAGATCCTGCAAATCGATATCAAGATGCCAATTCGATGTTGGCTGATTTACACAGAATTAAATCGGGCCAAACCATTACTACTGAGATTGTTAGACCAAAGAAGCGCCGCAATCGAATCTGGCAAGGAGTGGCAGGGTTACTTGCGCTAGCGCTTTTCGGTGTTGGCGCCTATTCGTTTACCGCAAAGACCACTGAGAGTGGCATTGAGATTCCTAATGTAGTTGGGCTTACTGAAAGCGATGCAAACGCGCAATTAAATGGATTTAAAGTTGTCGTTAATCATGCTCATGATTCTCGTATTCCGGTGGACCGGGTTGCTTCACAGAGTCCATTAGCAACAACGCGCGCGAAATCCGGAAGCGTGGTCACAATAACAATTAGCGATGGCCCTGGTGATGCGGTAATACCAATGGATTTGGTAGGCATGACTTTAAGTCAGGCGCGTAGCGCACTTGCCGCAGTTGGACTAACCATCTCAGTCATAGATGCAGTACCAAGTGATAAACCAATCGGAACCGTACTTGCAGTAGACCCAATCGGTGGTTCAACTATTTCCGCCGGCGCGGGTGTAACTTTACAGATTGCAAATGGCAATATTTCAGTGCCTAATTTAGTTGGGCAGAGCGATATTCAAGCTAGAACAACTTTGACCCAAGCTGGTTTCTTAATGAAAGAGATCTACTCTTATGATTCCAGCCAACCGATTGGCGTAGTACTTGCGCAAGCGCCAGAACCTGGTTCGCAACAACAGATCGGTTCGCAGGTAACGGTTACGATCAATAAGCAGAGTTAATTTCTTCTGCGTAAAGCCCGAGTAAGTCCTTTAATCACTGTCCAAACTATCAAAGTTGCCATGGTTGTAATTCCGGTAATTACCGTAGTTACCAAGAGATTTCCGTCTTCAAGAAATCGAGTAGCAACCCCACCAATCAAAATACCAATAATGACTGCTAATTTGTTCTTAATTAATACTTTCTTCGACCAATTACTGAATCTTTTAAAAGAATTCTTAGGTAATGCAGTAGTTGACCAAAGCGCCCAGAGAACTAGGAGAGGCTGAAAGAACAATCGAATGGCGCGGGCGCGGTCCGTATCAAGACCGAATGCATTAATTCTATTTACGAATTGCGAGATATTTCCGGGGAAAATCGCGACAAAGAAAATTGCCGTAGCGATTCCAACCATTTTTCGTTTTTGCATTGATATCAATGCAAGTCCAAGCGCAATTTCTACAAAGCCAGAAGCGAGCACAACAAAATCCGGGGTAAATGGCGCCCATGTGGGAACTTGTGCCTGGAATTCGATTCTGCGACTGGTTAAATGAAGGGTCCCGGTATAAATAAGAGTTGCGCCTAATAAAAATTGAGTGGCGATTCTTAACTTTTGCATTAATTAATTCTTATTTAAAATTGGTGACAATCCGACTGCCTTTGTTTTTGCATCTTGGTCCCCGCACTTCACTAACCAATTAGCTAGCATCGCATGCCCGTGTTCGGTTAAAACTGATTCGGGATGAAATTGGACACCTTCGATTGGCAAACTCTTATGTCGCAACCCCATCACTACACC
>CAWULI010000051.1:0-5660 GCA_963923155.1 uncultured bacterium | reverse complement strand
GCTTATAACCAGTAAATATCAACCGGTATTACGAAGACCTAACGCAACACCATTTATCGTTAATAATAAAGCGCGACGTAACAATGGATCTGCGTTATCTCCAGCATCCCTTACGCGGGCAAGCAAATTAACCTGAAGCATATGCAATGGCTGTAAGTACTGATCGCGTATTTGCAAAGTGCGCGCAAGCAGCGGTTGATCACCTAATAAATCCGAATTACCACGCAAGGCATTGATTTCCTGGCTAGTTAATTCGAATTCAGTTTTAATGTCATCTAGGAAATGGTGCAAATCTTCTGGCACCAATGCCTTCACATAGCGCTCGGCCATCTTTAAATCAGTTTTCGCCATAGTCATCTCTACATTTGAAATAAAGGTCTTGAAGAAGTGCCATTCATCCAACATCTGCTTTAGAACTTCAGTCTTCCCAGCTTCGCGCGCAGCTTTTAATCCCGTACCAACTCCGTACCAACCAGGAACGATTTGTCTGCTCTGGGTCCAACCAAATACCCACGGAATTGCACGTAATGAGTCCAAACCAGAGTTGGCATCTTGGCGACGAGATGGTCTAGAACCTAGGAACATGTCACCGAGTTGTTCTACAGGTGTTGAAGCATAGAAGTATGCAGGAAGATCCTTATGGCTAACTAAATCGCGATATCGCTGGAAAGAGTTTTCAGAGAGAAGCTGCATGCAATCATTCCAGCGCACTAGATCATCTTTAGATTGTCTTGGACCGCGATTTAGGATCGTGGCTTCTAGCGCAGCAGCCAGAGTTAATTCCACGTTCTCTCGGGCCAACATTGGGATTGAATACTTATCACTTATTACTTCGCCTTGTTCGGTCATCTTTATCTGTCCATCTAAAGAGCCCCAAGGAAGCGCGATTAGAGCATCATAAGTTGGTCCGCCACCGCGACCTACCGAGCCACCGCGACCATGGAATAAACGGAGTTTTACGCCATGTTTCATAGCAATATCTCTAAGTCGGCGTTGAGCTTGATGAATCTCCCATTGGCTTGTTGCGATACCGGCATCTTTATTGGAATCCGAATATCCGAGCATCACCTCTTGCTCTTCGCCACGCAATTTAACAATTTGGCGATAGTTCGAATCGGATAGCAACTTATCAAGAATCTCATCTGCGGCACGAAGTTCTGCGACCGTCTCTAGCAATGGTGCAAAACCAATTTTTGCAATTTCATTGTTTAGATCAATTAAGCCCGCAGTTTTAGCAAGAACCGCGGCGGCAAGCACATCATCAGCGCCTTTGGTCATCGAAATGATGTAGGTCTCGATTACTTCCGGTCCGAATTGCAGGATCAGATCATCGATAGCCTTGAAGGTATCTAACGTTTTGGCACCTTGCTCATTTAGATGCTTGATTTCGCGGATGCCATTGCGACCTAATTCGGATGAGAGAAGTTCAAAGCGGGCAGATTGAGTTAATTCAGAATAATTCTCTGCGATTCCGAATTGCGCTAGCGCCGCATGGTGCATCTGGGAATGTTCGCGTACATCCATGGTGGCATGGATTAGACCGAAAGCTGAGATAGTTCGAATGATTCGATCCAACTCTCCAGTTGCGATTAATTCTCCTCGATTCTTCATCAGCGAATCACGCATTACGTACAAGTCATCTAATAGCTCTTCTGTATTTGCGTAATCTCGACCAGGTACATGCGGAGCGCCTGCAGCATGACGCTTTCGTGTTAATTCAAGGCGATGAACGATCGCGGTGCTCTTTAGTCGATAAGGCTCGCGTGCATTCAAACGTCGATATCTACCTTCAAATTCTGGGATATTGGCCAGATCGCGCTCTACAGATGCCTGCAATTCTGGTGTCACATTGGTAATGCGGGTAGATACCGAGAGTGATTGGCGTAGTTGAGTTATCGCCTCTGAGATGACTCTGATTGCATGTCCAACCTGAACCACAATAGTTTCGCGGGTTACATCCGGAGTTACATTCGGATTACCGTCGCGATCTCCACCAATCCAGGTACCAAAGGTAAGTGGCTTTGAATCGGGTTCGATCTCTACGCCTAGACGGGCAACTTCTAGCGCAAATTCTTCAAGAACTTCCGGCACCGTCAGGCGAAATAAATCATCCAAGTAATAGAGAGCATTTACTGCTTCATCAATTACCAACGGACGTTCGACGCGAAGTTCGTCGGTCTGCCAGAGTAAATCAATCGCTTCAGATAATCTCAATTCACGAGATTTGTTATTAGGGGCCTCTAATAGATCAGAGATTTGCGCCAGTTTACTTAACACCGATCGGCGTGAGGCTTCGGTTGGATGTGCAGTAAATACTGGGCGCACTGAGAAACCCGATAACCATTTTTGGATATCTTCTTTTTCAATCTCGAATCCAGAATTTTGTGCTGCTTGAATCTTGTTGACAGCTTGAGCGATCCAAGAACCGCTCTCTTCACGTTCTTTTGCGAGAATTCGAGAACGGTGGACCTGTTCTGCCACATTAGCAAGATGAAAGTAATTGCTGAATGCACGGACCAGTTGCACAGCTTGTTCGACGCTTACTTGTTGAAGATCTTGGTCAGCATTTCCGGCACGGACCGCGGCGCGCACTTTCTCGACTAATTCAAGAAGCTCTTGACCTTCTTGGCGAATCAAAGACTGTCCCAGTAATTCACCAAGCGCGCGAACATCGCTTCGAAGGGAAGCGTCATCTTGCATCTGCAATTGACGTAATTGGCTCTCCGCGCTCACTGGTAAATAATCTCAGTTAAGATTGATACAGCAAATTAGAGCCCCCTCCCGTTTCGGAAGTGGGGCTAATAGGCGTTTATAGATGAGACCTGAGGAGGTGGATTCATGCGTGGTTTGCTTGCATTAACAAATGTGCAAATCGAGAGCGCTTTAGAAACCGGCGATCTGATCGCACCCCCTTCTTCCTATTCATTTTTGATAGCGCTAAGAGCAATGAAGCGACCACTTTTGGTAATCACGGCTTCATCTAAGGCTGCAGAAGAATTGGCTAGCGAAATACGCGAATTACATAGTGATACTTTGGAGTTTCCAGCTTGGGAGACTCTGCCGCATGAACGTTTAAGCCCAAGTAGCGATACCGTTGCAAAACGAATTAGTGCTTTGCATGCACTCAAAAATAGCGAACGTAATTGGATAGTGGTGGCGCCAGTACGTTCGGTGATTCATAAGATAAATCCGCAGATATCCGAGACTGAGCCAATTTATTTGCAGCGTGGAAGCGAAATTGACTTAACCTATTTGCAAGAAAAACTCATTCACTTCGCTTATAAACGAACGGATCTTGTAGAGAAACGTGGTGAATTCGCTGTTCGCGGCGGGATATTAGATATCTTCCCACCAGATCAAGATCATCCAATCAGAGTTGATTTCTTTGGCGATGAGATTGAAGAAATCTCTTTCTTCTCAGTATCTGATCAGCGCTCGACTCAAACCATCTCACTACCAATCAAGGTTTTACCTTGTCGCGAATTGCTGATAACCCATGAAATAAGGGATATTGCTCGAGAAAGTTCCAAGAAGATTGAGAGCGAATTATTAAGTAAAGTTGCGGACGGTTTGCAGCCGGAAGGTATGGAATCGCTCATTCCATTACTTGTTCAAGAGCTAAAATTATTTTCAGAATTCCTTCCAAAAAACTTCGAGACAATATTCATCGAAAAAGGTCGTGTGTTTGGCCGCGTCGCTGATCTTCTGGTAACAAATGAAGAATTCCGTGAGGCAGCCTGGTCTAACGCTGCTATCGGTGGTAAAGCGCCTATCGAATTAGCGAGCATGGATCAAACCTATGTTGATTGGGATGAATTGATCTCGAACTTAAATACCCATAGAGATTTCAGGCAATTTGGCGGACCAGAGGATCAATTCATCGATCTTCAGCCAATCGAAGCGTTACGAAATAATGGCGATAAATTGATCGAATTACTAAGTAGCGCGCTGAAGACAAAGAAGAAGATCATCTTCTCGTTATCTAGCCGAGGCATGATTGATAGATATGCCAGCATCTTAAGAGATGGGAATTTGCCAGTCGATCTTCAATTTCCGCTCAATTCAGCGCCTACATCTGGATATATTGCACTGACTGCATCTACTTATCGCAGTGGCTTTAGTAACGAAGAATTCCTTTTCTTAACCGAACGTGACGCCACAGGAAATCAAAGTGGTATTTCAGAGCGATTGCCTTCTAAGCGAAGAAAGAACATCGATCCACTCACGCTTCGCAATGGTGATTATGTAGTTCACGAACAGTATGGAATCGGACGATATTTAGAGATGACCCAGCGAAGTGTGGGTGGCGTCATTCGAGAGTATTTGGTTATCGAGTATGCGCCAGCAAAGCGTGGACAACCTGGTGATCGAATCTTTGTGCCTACCGATGCGCTGGATTTGGTTAGTAAATACATTGGCGGCGAGACTCCGACGGTTCATCGAATTGGTGGCGGTGAATGGATTAAGAGCAAGAGCCGTGCGCGAAAGGCAGTGCGTGAGATTGCCGGAGAATTAATCCGTTTATACGCAGCCCGTACCAGTGCACCTGGTTTTGCATTCTCACCCGATACGCCGTGGCAACGAGAGTTAGAAGATAATTTCTCTTACGTCGAAACTGTCGATCAAATCTCTACAATCGAAGAGGTAAAACGAGATATGGAACGTCCATATCCAATGGATCGACTTGTCTGCGGCGATGTGGGTTATGGCAAGACCGAAATTGCAGTACGAGCCGCATTTAAAGCGGTACAAGATGGCAAACAAGTTGCGATTCTGGTGCCAACCACGTTACTGGTGCAGCAACACTTCAAGACCTTTAATGATAGATATGCAGGATTTCCAATAAGAGTTGCCGGGTTATCTCGATTTAATTCAGCTAAAGAATCAAAAGAGATCATTTCGGATTTGAAATCGGGAAGTGTCGATGTAGTAGTCGGAACCCATCGCCTACTTTCAAACGATGTCCAATTTCGAGACTTAGGTCTAGTTATTGTTGACGAAGAGCAGAGATTCGGGGTGGAGCAGAAGGAGCAATTGAAGAAGTTGCGGACTACGGTTGATTTCCTGGCGATGTCTGCAACGCCGATTCCGCGAACCTTAGAGATGGCTATTACCGGTATCAGAGAGATGTCGACGATTACTACGCCACCAGAAGAGCGCCATCCGATTCTTACCTATGTTGGGCCGCAAGATGAGAAGCAGATTGCGGCAGCTATCCATCGAGAACTATTACGAGATGGCCAGGTCTTTTATATACACAATCGAGTTGAATCAATTGAGCGCACTGCTATTAAATTGAAAGAACTGGTACCCGAGGCCCGAATTCGAGTTGCACATGGGCAGATGAGTGAGAGCATGTTGGAGGATGTGATCTTGTCTTTCTGGAATCGCGACTTCGATGTCTTGGTTTGCACCACGATTGTTGAGAGCGGATTAGATATACCTAATGCCAACACTTTGATCGTAGAGCGCGCAGATAACTTTGGTCTTTCACAATTACATCAAATCCGAGGTCGCGTTGGTCGCGGTAGAGATCGTGCTTACGCATACTTTTTATTCCCATCAGATAAACCACTGACTGAAGTCGCAATAGATCGATTAAACACGATCGCTACGAATACCGAGTTGGGTGCAGGTATGCAGGTGGCATTGAAGGATCT
>CAWULI010000050.1:0-6010 GCA_963923155.1 uncultured bacterium | reverse complement strand
TCTCTCGTCGCAGATTATTTGGCGCTTCATTGGCAGTAGCCGGTTTCTTTTTGGTCTTACTTGCCATCATAAATAACTTGGTTTTGGCGGTATTAATCACCACAATTTTAGGTGCATTTAGTGGAATCAGTTGGGTTACCGGATTCACCATGCTTGGTATGGAGGTAGAAAACGAGGTGCGCGGCCGCACCTTTGCCTTCGTACAATCTTTGATCCGCGTGGTTTTGGTAGCAGTTTTGGCGATTGCGCCTTTAATTGCGGCAGCGGTCGGAAAACATCGTTACACCTTCTATAACTCCGAAGTTGAATATAACGGGGCGGCCATCACCATATTAATTGCCGGAGTATTAGCGGGATTGATTGGAATTATTTCTTATCGTCAGATGAGAGATCGACCGGGTATCTCGCTCATGAGCGACATTATTGCAGCGTTAAGCGGAGATTTAGCAGCAACTATCTCTGGTCATGCTCGCGGAGTTTTTATCTCTTTCGAAGGTGGCGAAGGATCAGGAAAATCAACTCAAGCCAAGTTATTAAAAGAGTATTTGGAAACTCAAGGCCATACCGTTACTTTGACTCGTGAGCCAGGTGGCACCAAATTAGGTAAAGAGTTGCGTGATATCTTGCTTCATACTCATGACGAAGTTTCACCTCGCGCAGAGGCACTGTTGTACGCTGCAGATCGCGCTCACCATGTCGAAACTTTGATCAGGCCAGCTCTTGAACGTGGCGAGATTGTGATTACTGATCGCTATTTGGATTCTTCGATTGCATATCAAGGTGCGGGTCGCGTTTTATCTCCAGGCGAAGTCGGGCGAATTTCAAGATGGGCCACTGAATCTTTAATACCAACGCTAACCATCATTATCGATTTACCCTCAGAAATCGGCTTAGGACGCTTGAAATCTCGTGATCGTTTAGAGCGAGAATCGCTAGATTTTCACGAGCGAGTGCGACAAGAGTTCCTATCCATGGCCCTATTGGACCCCGAGCGTTACTTAGTTATTGATGGTCGCCAGAGCATCGATGATCTACATCGCGCGATTGTTGACCGGGTGATGGAACTTCGTGATTTGAATAAGATCGAGAAGAAACCAAAGGTAAGAAAGCGCATCATCAAGAAACCGCAGTTGCGAAAGAGCGCTAAGTGAGTGTTTACGACGAACTGATTGGTCAAGCACATATTGTGCAAATCTTGCAGTCGGCCGTAAATGCAGCAGCAAACGGAGAAGAGTCGCAAGAGATGACTCATGCTTGGATCTTTACGGGTCCTCCCGGTAGCGGTCGTTCCTCTGCCGCTATTGCATTTGCACAAGCGTTGGTTTGTAAAGTCCAAGGTTGCGGACAATGCAATGACTGTGCTGCCGCAAAGAGCGGTTCGCATCCAGATGTTGAAATCATGCGCAGCGAAGGTTTATCGATAAAAGTCGAAGAGATTCGTGAACTTTTGACGCGTACATCTTGGGCGCCAGCGATGGGTGGTTGGAGAGTAGTAGTAATGGAGGATGCTGATCGATTGACCGAATCTGCCGCAAATGCACTTTTGAAAGCAATCGAAGAACCAGGATTGCGCACGGTTTGGTTGTTATGCGCGCCAACTTTGCATGACATCTTGCCCACAATTCGCTCACGTTGTCGCCATATTCAACTTCATACTCCGGGCAATTCCGAGGTCGCCAAATTCTTAATCGAGCGCCATCAAATTGCACCGAAGATGGCAGATTTCGCAGCGCGAGTATCCCAAGGCCATATCGGTAGGGCTCGCCACTTAGCTACCAATGAAGAGGTGCGCAATCGCCGCCAAGCGATCTTGGCGATCCCTAGCCAATTAACCTCGATCGCAAGCGCCTATAAACAAGCGCAAAAGCTGGTCGATTTAGCCAACGCTGAATCTGCCGCGATTACAGAAGCGCTCGATGAGAAAGAGTACGAAGAGCTATCGACTGCGTTAGGTAAGGGAAGCGGTAAAGCGCTGAAGGAATTAGAGAAAGAGCAGAAATCTAGAGCTACTCGAATTACCAGAGATACCTTGGATGGCGCGCTCTTAGATCTAGCCACTTATTACAGAGATATCTTGTTGGTGCAATCCGGCCATGATGATTCATTAATAAATGCGGAGTTATCTGACCAGATCAATAAAGTGGCAGAGCAGAGCAAGCCGCAGAATATTTTGATCAAGATGGATGCGATCATGAAAGCGCGCGAGAACTTGCAGCGCAATGGTGCACCACTTTTGGTTATGGAAGCTTTGATGTGTGAATTGACCAAGTGATGAAGCGGAGAATCTCGAGCCTGCTGACCGTCGCGATGGTGTTAGTTTTGCTCGCCGCAACATTAATTAATCACTACCACCAAAACACTAACCCGTTTGCGGCAAGTGGTGGCAATGGTTATTCGGATTTAAAGAGCTATTACTCACAATCGATAAAATGGCGTGGTTGCTATCAACAATTTGAGTGCGCTACTTATCAAGTACCGATTGATTACAGCGATTTAACTTTAGGCAAATTTGATATCGCAGTGATGCGCCATACTGCAAAGAATGCCAAACAGAGTCTGGTGATTAATCCTGGTGGTCCCGGTGGTTCTGGGGTTGATTATGTTTATTCATATCAAGAGGCCTTCACGTCAGCGGTAATCAAGAATTTCGATATTGTCGGATTTGACCCACGCGGAGTAGGAGAATCTGCGCCAATCCTCTGCTTGAGCAATGCTGAAACAGATCAGCTTTATTCCGAAGATAGTTACCCGAAAACCTCCGCAGAATTGGCCAAATTACAATCAGAAACCAAGACTTTTGCAGACAAGTGCAGCAGCGCGAATCCATATCTTAAGTATTACTCGACGGCTAATACCGCGCGAGATATGGATATCTTACGTTCGGCACTTGGCGAGGCACAATTGAATTTCTTGGGCAAGTCTTATGGCACTTATTTGGGAACTTTGTATTCCAAGCTCTTTCCTAGTCAGGTAGGAAAGTTTGTTTTAGATGGCGCGGTTGATCCAACGCTAGATGCCACACAACAGACTTTGCAGCAAGCAATGGGATTCGATGAGGCATTTAATCAATTTGCCAAGTATTGCCGCAAGAGCAGTAACTGTGTACTTGAAAAAGATGAAGTCGGGACTCTGACCAAGAAATTAGATGAGTTGAGAGCAACACCGCTAAAAGTAGGCAATAGGCTATTGACCGAATCATTAGCCACTTATGGAATCGCATTCGGCTTATATGAATCCGACAGTGGTTGGCCTGCGCTGCAGAAAGCGTTGCAAGATCTCTTCAATGGCGATGGCAAAGCGCTAATTACAATGGCCGATGCATACACCGGAAGAGATTCAAATGGCGAGTATCAAACAAATGAGGCCGAATCATTGGCCGTAATAATGTGTAATGACTTTCCGCCAGCAAAATTAGATGTAAATGGCACAATCAAAGCCGCTCCGCTATTTGGAAAATTCGTGGCCTATAGCAATTTGGATTGCAATTATTTCCCACATGGAAATTATGAGCTCGTAAATGGCCAGATCAACACTGGTAACTCTCCATTGATCATCGGAACTTTAATTGACCCAGCGACTCCTTATAAGTGGGCCGAGAAATTGTCGACGCTATTGGTCGGATCGAAGTTAATTTCGCTAAATTCCCAGGGTCACACTGGATATAACCGTGGCAGCACCTGCGTCGACCAGGCGGTCGAAAAGTATCTAATTTCCGGGCAAATTCCCGCACAAAATCTCTCCTGCGGTTCGTAATTCTTCCTTAACCTTGCGTGAGCTAGGCGGGGAAATGGTCAAAAGCACCCCATTTGGTGGTGCAAAATTCTCCCATGCGTTTAGACCACATCTCATATGTGACTTCACATGATCAGATTTCAGACACTGTCCAACGCCTTGGTGCAAAACTTGGCACTACTTTCGTAGATGGTGGAATGCACCCACGTTTTGGTACCAGAAATTTCACAGCACCTCTTCAAAATGGTCATTACATCGAAGTAGTTTGTCCGCTAGATCATCCAGCAACAGAAAAAACTCCATTTGGTCGTGCCGTAAAAGAGCGCGCTGAAGAAGGTGGCGGTTGGCTAACTTGGGTGCTCTCAGTCGATGATGTTTCAGCGGTTGAAAAACGTCTAGGCCGCCCAGCGGTTGATGGATCTCGTACCAAACCAGATGGTCAAACCTTAAAGTGGAAGCAGATCGGAATACTTTCTACATTAGAAGATCGCCAACTTCCATTCTTCGTTGAATGGATTCAGAATCATCATCCATCTGCAGATGGCAAACCTTCTGCAAAGATCAAGAAAATTGAAGTTGCCGGAGAACCAACCAAGGTTCGCGAATACCTCGGTTGCGAATACAAAGATGCGCTAGGTAATGACATCGAAATTAATTGGTTATCTCCTGCAGATACCGAAGGCGACACCGGAATTATCGCGGTGGAATTTGAAACGCCTAATGGCACAATTTCAGTTGATTAATAATTAATTACTGCCTCCGTGGCTCAGTGGTAGAGCAGCTCATTCGTAACGAGCAGATCGTCGGTTCGATCCCGACCGGGGGCTCGATAACTAAAGACTCTTATTTCGCTACTAATCGCCTTTAATACCGCGGTCTTCTGGTGTTGGAATATGAAATTTGATTGGCTCATTTCGCATTAATTTTCGCCACAGATAAAAAGCCAATAGACCAATTGCGGGCCATTCGAATACATAAACCCATGCAATCCAATGTCCCTGGTTAGCCCTACCAAACTCAAACCAACCAGCCCATAAGCAAAAGGGAAATACAAATATAAGTGTCAGCGTGATTGCAATGCGTTGACCTTTGGCCATCGGTTTTTGGATTTCGGGTTCGTTGTTCTTAACCCAATCCGGTGCCTGAAACTCCTCCGGATTATTGCTCACTCTTGAGCTCCTCTGATTTATACCAATGATAGACCGCCATCAATATCCAGAGCGCGTCAATAATCATGCCGCCGCTCCACATGATCGTGCCACCAAATCTTTGATCATTTATTTCATACATCTCTTGATAAGCAGAGGGTTGGGAAATGTATATGAAAAAGCCAGTTAGGGTCTCAGGCACCATCATCAACCACAAGATTAAGCAGGAGCCACCGGTCGATACCCTGCGGTTTAAGAGTTGCGAATCTAAAAGATTGAAGTAGAAGAGATATGGAACTATCAAATAAAGCGGTAGTTCTATCGCGTAATGGGCCCAATAGTTTTCCATGATGTAAAGATGTATCGGCGAGAGATGCACACCAACCATCATTACAAAATAGAGTATGAAGCTAACCCATGGATTGGTAAGTTTTAAAAAAATAGCGTTGCGATTCAATCGATCGCGAAGTTCATTTGAAGTGGCTAGGACAAGCAGTGGCCCAACCAACATCAAACAGGCGATGTGTTGGATCATGTGATAGGTAAAGCGCATCTGGGCTTCGGTACCGATCGGGGTTACGGTAACCGCAAGGGCAATCAAGATCGCAGCCAATAAGTAAGCGCGCCGAGCCATGGTTCAGATTAACTCCCGAGTAACTCAACTTTGAAGCAATTGCGCTAATTATTTCTCTTTAATTAGATAAAAATGAGCAAAATATCGGCTAATCCCTAGAAAAATCTGAATGTCAAGCGTACCCTGCCATAGTCAGCGGGTCAGTGTTGACCTGCGGGAGGTAAGACTTGAAACGTTTCGTAGTCACTCTATCCGTGTTAGCGCTTGGTATCGGGGTCGTCACAGGCTTTGCAGCGTTAGCAATAAATGTTAAGAATGATTCGCGGTATTTAGCCGCTACGCCAGCGGGCCAGATGGATACACCGCAAGGCATGATGAATCATTACACCTTGGATCTAGGTGTGTACCCCGACAGTATGTTTGGTGGACATGGCGCTTCAGGTGGAGCAAATCCTGATTGGGTTTCCTATGGCCCAGTAACTAATTTTAAAGTTCCTGCACATTCAGTGATCACAATTACCGTAAAGCAATATGACAGTGGTGAAGTTTTAAATAA
>CAWULI010000049.1:0-6227 GCA_963923155.1 uncultured bacterium | reverse complement strand
CCGGTCAGGTCGATTTTGGTACCGCGCGTAAAGATATTGCTTGGTTTAGCCTCTCTGGAAATGAGATGACTGATGAACATTGGTCTGATGGTGAAAAGCGCTCACTCACAGTCTTCTTTGAAGCTGGCCCCAAAACTGGTTTGGTCTTATGTTTGAATTCCTTTGAAGAATCTACGGAATTTACTTTGCCAAATCAATCATGGGGCGAAAACCTAAGATGCATTTTTGATTCTTATGAGGAGGCTGCAACCTACAATCCAGTACTAGCCAAACCAGGTGAAAAAGTGAAGGTTTCGCCACATTCGCTCCAAGTTTGGCTAGTTAACCGTTGATTACTTTCTAGTAATTCATTTGCAGAATAAAATAAATTTATGTTGGCAATAATCTCTCCAGGTCAAGGTTCACAAACGCCTGGAATGTTGCAACCATGGTTAACCCAAGCTAATCGAAAATTGCTCGAAACTTGGTCATTACATACTGATTTGGACCTTGAACGCCTTGGTACTTCTGCTAGCGCCGAAGAGATAAAAGATACGGCTAACGCACAACCATTGATCGTGACCGCGGGATTATTAGGCTTCGAAGCGCTTAAATTAAACGCCGACTTTACTTTTGATTTGGCAGCTGGACACTCTGTCGGTGAAATAACCGCTTGCGCGGTCGCCGAGGTAATAGATCCGACTTCTGCACTTGGTTTAGTGCGCCAACGCGGGCTTTCGATGGCCAAGGCTGCGAGCCATGTCGAAACCGGAATGGCTGCAGTTCTAGGCGGAGATCGTGAAGAAGTACTAAAAACAATAGAAAGTTTTGAATTAGTAGCAGCTAACGACAATGGCGCCGGGCAGATTGTTGCTGCGGGTTCCTTGATTAACCTAGATAAATTAGTGACTAACCCACCTGCTGGTTCTCGAGTTAGAGCTCTCGCGGTCGCCGGAGCCTTTCACACCGATTACATGTCCAGCGCAGTTGCTGACGTTAAAAATTTGGCCACGAAATTATCAATCAAAGATCCAAAAGTTAAATTGCTCTCAAATAAAGATGGCGGTCTAGTTATTGATGGTAAAGATGCGACCAACCGGATCGTAAATCAGATTGCCAATCCGGTCCGTTGGGATCTCTGCATGCAAGCGATGAATGAAATTGGTATCACCGGCGTGATCGAGTTACCGCCCGCTGGAACTTTGGTTGGGTTGATAAAGCGTGCCGTGCCTACCATCGAAACCTTCGCGCTAAAGACACCAGATGAGATCCCTGCAGCTATTGAATTTGCGCAAAAACATGCGAAGAAACTTGGTGGCTCATGATCAAAGTCAAATCTGGATCAAATAGTTCAATTCTCTCTGTTGGTACATATCGCGCCAAGAATTTGATTCCTAACTCTGCAATTGTCGAACAGATCGAATCTTCAGATGAATGGATCCAGCAACGAACCGGAATCGAAAGTCGTCGCTTCGCAGGTAAAGATGTATCAGTGATTGACATGGGAGTTGCCGCTGCTAAAGAGGCGCTAATACGTGCAAAAATCAACAGCGATCAAATAGATGCAATCATCTTGGCCACTATTACTTATCCCCATCAAACCCCAAGTGGCGCATCAGGAATTGCCGCTGCAATTGGAGCAAATAAGGCTGCCGCATTTGATTTGGCAGCGGCATGTGCAGGCTTCACTTATGGCGTCGGATTGGCAAGCGACATGATACGAAGCGGTAGCGCTAAGTATGTACTTGTGATTGGTTCCGAGAAGATAAGTGATTTCACTAATCCATCTGATCGCGCAACTGCTTTCATCTTCGCAGATGGTGCGGGTGCGGTTGTGATTGGACCGACTGAAGAACCTGGAATCGGTCCAACTGTTTGGGGCTCAGATTCAGATCAAAGAGATGCGATCACCATGTCATCTTGGTTGGATTACAAAGATAATCCCGCGCCTGCAAATACCATCGCATGGCCTTACATAATTCAAGAAGGACAAAGAGTCTTTCGATGGGCGGTATTTTCAGTTAGTAAAGTTGGTGCAAAAGCTATTGAAGAGGCAGGGCTAAAGCCCGAGGAATTGAAAGCATTCATTCCTCACCAAGCTAATTTGAGAATCATTGAATCAATGGCAAAGGACATGAATTTGGCCTCGGATATTGTTATTGCAGATGACATTCGAACCAATGGAAATACTTCTTCAGCATCGATTCCATTGGCGATGGATGCGCTACTTGAATCAAATCCACAATTGCACGGCCAACTTGCACTGATAATTGGATATGGCGCAGGGCTGGCATATGCGGCGCAAGTTGTGAGATTGCCTTCAAAATCTAGCTAATTGCCCTTAATTCCTGCGAGTTACTCGAAAGTAATAACTCAAACCATGCACAATAGGCATCTGACGCAAAGTCGCGTTTGATTTAACAAATATCAGACAAATAAAGGATAGATAAATGGCACTAAACCAAGCAGATGTACTTGCTGGACTAAAAGAGATCGTAGAAGAGGTTGCTGGAGTTCCAGCTGCATCCGTAGAACTTGGTAAGAACTTCACTGAAGATCTTGATGTAGATTCATTAAGTATGGTCGAAGTGGTAGTTGCAGCCGAAGAGCGATTTGGCGTAAAAATCCCTGATGATCAAGTAGCTGAGCTGACCACGGTTGGCGATGCAGTTGATTTCATCGTAAAAGCTTCTGCATAATAATTTTTAATTTATGACACGACGTGTTGTGGTAACTGGCCTTGGCGCCACTACCCCATTAGGTGGAGATGTAGCCACAACATGGAGTAATGCAATCGCTGGAAAATCTGGCGCTAGATTACTTAAACACGAATGGGCAATTTCACTTCCGGTGCACTTTGCCGCAGAAGTTGTTGTTGAGCCTTCAGAAGTGATGAAGCCAGTTGAGATCCGACGTTTAGATCGATCTGAGCAATTTGCACTCATTGCCTCTCGTGAAGCATGGTCCGATGCAGGTTCACCCGAAGTTGATTTAGAGAGACTTGGTGTTGTAATCGCTTCCGGTATTGGCGGAGTTACTTCATTGCTAGAGCAGTACCGAATCTTGATGGAGAAAGGTGCGCGCTTAGTTTCACCACACACTGTTCCGATGATCATGCCAAATGGACCAGCGGCAAATGTTGGTCTGGAATTCAAAGCAAAGGCAGGTGTGCACACTCCGGTATCTGCATGTGCATCTGGTGCAGAGGCTATTGGTTATGCATTCGAGATGATCAGAAATAATCGCGCGGAAATCGTGATTGCAGGTGGCGTAGAAGCTTCTGTCGATGCGCTGCCAATGGCTGGTTTTGCTGCGATGAAAGCGCTATCGACTCGTAACGATGCGCCTGAGAAAGCTTCAAGACCATACGATGTCGATCGTGATGGCTTTGTACTTGGCGAAGGTGGCGGCGTGCTTGTCCTAGAAGAGTACGAACATGCCAAGGCGCGCGGTGCCAAGATTTACTGTGAAATCGCCGGGCAAGGTTTAACTTCAGATGGTTATCACATTGCCGCGCCTGATCCCGAAGGTCGCGGTGTAATCCGTGCGATGCAACTTGCATTGAAGGACGCGGGGCTTACCACCAAAGATATCTTTCATCTAAATGCCCACGCGACCTCAACTCCTGCTGGTGACATCGCAGAAGCCAATGCGCTTCGCGGTGCACTTGGAAGCGATGCGGATCATGTCGCAGTATCAGCAACAAAATCCATGACGGGACATTTATTGGGTGGCGCTGGCGCGGTCGAATCAGTATTTATCGTCAAAGCACTTCAAGAACGATTGGCGCCGCCAACAATAAATATCGAGAATTTAGATCCAACCGTAACTATTGATGTAGTAAGAGATGAAGCACGCGAATTACCCAAAGGCGATATCGCTGCGCTTAATGATTCCTTCGGTTTTGGTGGCCACGATGTGGTTTTGGTTTTTAAAACCATATAGTCAGCAAATTTAAATGATTGACCCCAAGGACCCTGAACTTCGAATTACGAAGTTGCTTGACCCTGGTACTTACACTCTCATTACATCCCGAGATCAAAGTGGCATGCTAGCCGCTCGTGGGGAGATCAAAGGAAATCAAGTTGTTGTTTTTGCATCAGATCCGACAGTGCAAGGTGGCGCACTTGGCGCAGATGGCGCAAAGGTAATCGTTAAAGCTTACAAAGTAGCGATAGCCGAATCTTTACCGGTTATTGGAATTTGGCATTCTGGCGGTGCAAGGCTACGTGATGGAGTTCTCTCGCTGCATGCATTCGGTGAAGTTTTTCAATCATTTATCACCGCATCAGGAAAGATCCCACAACTCTCACTGGTGCTTGGACCGACCGCTGGTGGCGGTGCATACGGTCCTGCTTTAACGGATGTAGTAGTCCTTGCACCAGAAGGAAGAATTTTCGTAACTGGACCAGATGTAGTTAAGAGCGTTACCGGCGAACAAGTCGATATGGCAAAACTTGGTGGTCCAGAGGCGCATAAGAAGAACTCAGGTCTAGCGCACATCATCGCTGAAAGCGAAGCAGAAGCATTTAAAGATATTCGACAATTAGCTTCGCTTCTAGCCAATCAAGGAGAGATTGATTCAAATCTAGAAGATTTTGATTTGAGCCGTTTTGTGCCGGAATCTCGTAAACGTGCGTATGAAGTTCATCCATTAGTCGAAAAACTTCTCGACCACGACGAATCAATGGAGCTCTTGAAAGATTGGGCGCCGAATATGTTGACTTCTATCGGTCGCCTAGGCGGTAGAACTGTTGGTGTGATCGCAAATAATCCTAAGCACTTAGGTGGCGCACTTGATTCTGCAGCTGGCGAAAAGGCGGCACGCTTTGTCAGGATGTGCGATGCCTTTGGGATTCCACTGATTGTGATTGCAGATGTATCAGGCTTCTTACCTGGGGCAGGACAAGAATGGGAAGGTGCGGTACGCCGCGGTGCGAAGTTATTGCATGCCTTTGGTGAAGCGGTGGTCCCTCGAGTTACATTAATTACGCGACATGCATATGGTGGCGCTTATGTTGCAATGAATTCACGCGCACTCGGTGCCACCAAGGTTTTTGCATGGCCAAATGCAGACGTAGCAGTTATGGGAAGCGTTGCGGCAATCAGAGTATTACATCGACGTTTGCTTGCCGGTTTGCCAGAAGATCAACGCGAAAATATGGAGCTAGAACTTGCAGCTGAACACGAGCGCAGTACCGGTGGCGTTGAAAAGGCGATTGAAATCGGCGTCGTAGATCAAGTAATCAAACCAAACAAAACCAGATCAGAGATCGCAAAAGCAATTGCAGATGCACCGAAACTTCGCGGTGCACATAGCAATATCCCGCTCTAATAATTAATTCTCTAAACGTCCGGCGTTACGTAAAGCGGCAAGAAAATCTCTCAGCTCTGAAGTATTTGGTGCTTCAAAAATCTGAATCGGTTGCCCCGATTCAACAATCCGACCATTTTTCAAATAAAATACTTCATCGGCCACCTGTTTGGCAAAACCCATCTCGTGGGTAGCGATAACCATGGTCATACCCTCGCGCTTTAACTCGCTAATCAAGGAGAGCACCTCGGCGATAAGAACAGGATCAAGCGCGCTAGTTACTTCATCTAATAATAATAATTTCGGTTTTGTGATAATTGCACGCAAAATAGCCACGCGCTGTTGCTGTCCACCACTTAGCAATTCCGGGTATTGATTAGCCTTTTCTGATAAATCAAATCTTTCTAATAGTTCCCGAGCCCTAGCTTCCGCTTCAGATTTCGAAATTTTATGTACCAATACAGGTGCCAGAGTCAGATTCTGCAAAACGGTCAAATGCGGAAAGAGATTAAGAGATTGGAATACCGAACCAATTTGGGCACGAACCTCATCTTGATTTACCCCGAAGTCGGAAATCTCCTTCCCGGCTAAATAGATCTCACCATCATCTATAGTCTCAAGTAGATTTATACAACGCAGGAAAGTTGATTTACCTGAACCACTCGCGCCAATTAATACCTTCACTTGATGGGAATCAATCTTGAAATCGATATCTTGAATGACTAAATTCTCACCGAAACTCTTACGCAGAGCTTTGATTTCAAGTAACGCCATCTTCACCACTGCCCTTGTTGCTGGCGCGCTAAATCTTGGCGCTTGGTTAACCAATCGGTATACCGAGTAAGCGGGATGGTCAGCAGTACAAAGAAGAATCCTGCGACTAGATATGGGGTGAAATTAAAAGATTGTGCGGTCTCGATTCCGGCAGCTCTGA
>CAWULI010000048.1:0-6311 GCA_963923155.1 uncultured bacterium | reverse complement strand
GAGATAATCTCATCGATCAAATCTTCAACGCCTGGTCGCGCTGGATCCAAATACATTTTTGAGGAAGAGATACCCTCTTCAAAGAGCGCTTTGCGAGCGCGTTCAAATGCATCTTCGGAAGAGGTACGAGCATTCACTGCACGCTTGGAAGCCATACCGAAAGATTCTTTGTAGGTACGACCATTTAAATCTGTCTTTAAATCACCAGGTGATTCATAAGTTCCGGCAAACCATGAACCGATCATTACTTGTGATGCACCTGCCGCGAGTGCCAGCGCCACATCGCGCGGATGGCGAACTCCGCCGTCGGCCCATACGCTCTTACCTAATTTCTTCGCTTCGGTTGCACACTCAAGTACCGCAGAGAATTGTGGGCGACCAACACCAGTTTGCATACGAGTAGTACACATCGCGCCAGGTCCAACGCCGACTTTGATGATGTCGGCGCCAGCAGCGACTAAATCGCGCACACCTTCCGCGGTAACAACATTTCCCGCAACGATTGGAACATTTAATTTCAAAGCTTTGATTGCTTGTAGCGCTTCGATCATTTTCTTCTGGTGGCCGTGCGCAGTATCAACCACAATTACATCGGCGCCGGCTTCCACCAACTTAGCTGCTTTCTGCGCTACATCTCCGTTGATTCCAACCGCGGTTGCGATAAGTAATTTGCCGCTCTTATCTAATGCCGGCTGATACAAAGTTGCGCGAAGCGCGCCGGTCTTGGTGATGATTCCAACTAAATCACCATTGCTTGCAACCACTGGCGCCAATGAACGGCGTTTCTCATTTAGAAAATCAAATGCTTGATGCGGGTTGAAAGAGTCTGGCATCGTGGTCAGCTCTTTGCTCATAACCTGCTGTAGTTGTGTGAAGCGATCTACGTTATTCAAATCTTCTTCAGTGACGATTCCGACTGGTTTGTTGTTATCTACAATAACAATCGCACCATGTGCGCGCTTATGTAGAAGCGATGCGGCATCAGCCACTGTTTGAGTTGGCGCCAAGGTAATCGGGGTATCAAAAATCGCATGGCGATTCTTTACCCAGGAAATCACATCTTTAACAACTACAAATGGAATATCTTGCGGAATAACTACCAATCCACCACGCCTTGCCACAGTCTCTGCCATACGGCGACCAGCGATTGCGGTCATGTTGGCGACAACTAAAGGGATTGTGGTTCCGGTACCGTCATTACTTTTTAGATCTACTTCTAGTCTGCTGGAGATTTCTGATTTGCTCGGTGCCATGAAGACATCGTCATAAGTAAGATCAAACGTGGGTTGATTTATAAATCGCACGTGTGAGTACTTTACGCGTTAGTGAGCGAAAACCCCAATTTGAAAGCTAACACGCCTAAAACCAGCGAAGCCACCAGGTTAACAAGCGTTAATTTGTAGGCCCGATTTTGCACTCCCATGAATAGGTCAACGATAAAAGTAGACCAGGTGGTCAATGCGCCGCAGAAACCGACTGCCAGATAATTCATGTGGTGTGCATAAAGACCAATAATAAAAGAGCCTGCGATATTCACGATAAATATTCCAACAGGAAATTGATATTTGGAACGGAATTTACTATCAATCCAAAAACGGATTGGGGCACCTATTGAAGCACCTAATGAAAATAGCAGTAGGTTCATGACTTGCTCTTTGCCATTGGATAGATAAATGAGATAACTAGTGCGCTAATAAATAGATTTTCCAAAATGTAGGCATAGCCAAATTCATTACTTAATAGCATCACTGATGAAAATGTAGTTAAACCGCCGCAGAAGCCCGGTATCACGAAGTTCTTAAGATTTACATTCTCCTGATTCAAAAAATAAACCACGGCATAACTTGCTACCGCCACACCAATTTGGTTGGCTACCAAAACACCGGTTTTATCAGAACCAAAGAGTTCGTTAAGAATGTAACGAAAGAGCGAACCAATCACACCACCAACCGCTACCCAGAACATGGGTTTAATTATGGCAGTGCGCTTCGCAGAACCTTCCCAAGCACGCTGGTTACCAAGCTAATAATGATTGATGCAAAGATCGCCGACCAGAAGTTATCGATACTTAACTTATCGCTCCAGCGCGAAGTCAATTGCAACATCGCGGCATTTATGATGACTAGGAATAATCCAAACGAGAGCAAGGTAAATGGCAGCGTAATTAACTTGATCAAACTTCCAAGTAACGCGTTGATCAATCCAAATAGCAGCGCCACCCAGAGATAAGTCTTTAAGCCACCATCAACTTTGATTCCGGGTACCAAAGAGGTCGCGACCCAGAATGAGATCGCGAGCGCAGCCCACCTGGTTAATAGCTTCATTAATTCTGCCTAATATCTTCGCGCTTAAGGATCTTAGAACCCAACCAACGAATCGGGTCATACTTCATATCAACCACGCGCTCCTTCATTGGAATCAGAGCATTATCGGTGATCTTGATATGTTCTGGACAGACTTCGGTGCAGCATTTGGTGATGTTGCAGAAGCCAAGGCCGTGTTCTTCTTGCGCTAATTCTTTACGGTCGCGGCGTTGATCAAGTGGATGCATATCCAACTCGGCCATACGCATCAAATAACGTGGGCCAGCGAATGATTTCTTATTCTCTTCGTGATCACGAATTACGTGACATACGTTCTGGCACATGTAGCACTCGATGCATTTACGGAACTCTTGGCTTCGTTCGACATCCTCTTGTTGCATACGTAGCTCGCCTGGCTTTGCATCTGCTGGCGGTTGAAATGATGGAATCTCGCGCGCTTTCTCGTAATTAAATGAAACGTCGGTGACAAGATCGCGAATTACCGGAAAGGCGCGTAGCGGCGTTACGGTTACGGTCTCGCCCTCTTCAAAATTGCTCATGCGAGTCATGCAGGCAAGACGTGGCTTACCGTTTATCTCCATCGAACAAGAACCGCACTTACCGGCCTTGCAATTCCAACGAACTGCTAAATCGCCCATCTGGGTGGCTTGGATGCGATGAATAACATCGAGTACTACTTCGCCCTCATTGACCTCGACTTGAACATCCTTGAGTGCGCCATCGCTCTTATCGCCGCGCCAAATACGGAAACTCATCATTCGGCTCACTTGGCACCTCCGTAATTGCTTAGCTCGGATTCGGTTAAGTACTTCTTTAATTCCTCAAGATCAAATAGTGCAGCTAATTCTTTCGGCATTGGCGCAAGCGGTTCTTTTACTACGTTCATGTTTGATCCGTTCCAAGTAGCAATCGAATTTACTTGGCGCCAAGTCGGGTCCATCTTTGGGAAATCTTCGCGAGTGTGACCACCACGTGATTCTTCTCGTTGTAGTGCGCAACGAGCCATTGCTTCAGATACCAACAACATATTGTCTAAATCCAATGCTAAGTGGAAACCTGGATTGAAACTACGGCCGCCTTCAACTTTTACATTGTTGAGACGATTGCGAAGTTCTGCGATTTTCTTTAGCGACTCTTCTAATTCATTCTTTATACGAATGATGCCAACTAAGTCGTTGGTGGTCTGTTGCAACTCAGCGTGCAAGGTGTAGGGATTCTCACCAGCTGCGCGATTAAATGGCGCATTCAAATGATCCGAAGCGTTCTTGATTGATGCTTCCGAAACTGGATTCGCACCATTTGCTTTTACATAAGTAGCCGCACCATCACCAGCACGACGACCAAATACCAAAAGATCAGATAGCGAATTTCCGCCCAAACGATTTGAACCATGCATACCTGCGGCAACTTCGCCTGCGGCAAATAAGCCAGGTACGCCAATTGCGGCAGTGGTATCTGGATCGACATCGATTCCACCCATCACATAGTGACAAGTTGGACCAACTTCCATTGGTTCTTTGGTGATATCTACGCCAGCTAATTCATAGAACTGATGCCACATCGAAGGCAAGCGACGCTTGATCTCTTCTGCCGGCAAGCGAGTCGATACATCTAGATATACACCGCCATGTGGTGTGCCACGGCCCGCTTTAACTTCAGAGTTAATCGCACGCGCAACTTCATCACGCGGTAATAACTCTGGCGGACGACGATTGTTATTTTGATCTTTATACCAACGATCAGCTTCCGCTTCGTTATCGGCATATTGTTTCTTGAAAACTTCAGGGATGTAATTGAACATGAAACGTTCGCCATTTGAATTGCGAAGTACGCCGCCATCACCACGGACTGATTCTGTAACCAATAGGCCACGAACTGATGGTGGCCAGACCATGCCGGTTGGATGGAATTGCACGAACTCCATATCTTTCAAACGACCACCAGCCTTTAACGCAAGCGCGTGGCCGTCTCCGGTGCCTTCCCAAGAATTAGAAGTTACTTTAAATGATTTTCCGATACCGCCAGTTGCTAAAACAACTGCGCTACTTTCAAAGAGAACTTCTTCGCCAGTTTCGCGCCAATAACCATATGCGCCAGAAACTTTGCCGTTGTCTTTCAAAATCTCGGTGATGGTTAACTCTTGGAAGACGCGAATGCGTGCTTCGTACTCTCCGAGCTCTTTCTTATCTTCTTGTTGTAGCGCAACGATTCTTTGCTGCATGCTACGAATTAATTCAAGGCCGGTGCGATCACCAACGTGCGCAAGTCGTGGATATTCATGTCCACCGAAGTTACGTTGCGAGATCTTCCCCTCTTTGGTGCGATCAAATAACGCACCCCAATACTCCAGCTCCCAAATACGATCCGGAGCCTCTTTGGCGTGAATCTCTGCCATGCGCCAGTGATTTAAGAACTTACCGCCGCGCATAGTGTCGCGGAAGTGAACCTGCCAATTGTCATTTGAATTTACATTACCCATCGCCGCTGCTGCGCCACCTTCAGCCATAACGGTATGGGCTTTGCCGAATAGAGATTTGCATATAACGGCCACAGTAAGGCCAGCTTCACGAGCAGAAACCGCAGCGCGTAAACCAGCGCCACCAGCTCCGATAATCACTACATCGTATTTAAATTTTTCCATCGTCATCAACCTTAGAAGAAGTAAAAGTTGGTAATAGTGCCAGAGGCGACTAGACGGACATATAGATCAGCAAAGGCGACGCCAAAGAGCGAGACCCAAGCGAAATTCTGATGCTTCTCATTTAATTTCGATACAAAAGTCCACATCTTGTAACGGACTGGATGCTTAGAGAAGTTACGCAGACGTCCGCCGACTGTATGGCGGCATGAGTGGCACGACAATGAATAACCCCAGAGCAAAGTTGCATTTAATAAAAGCACCAAGGTGCCAACTGACATATGGCCCCATTGTTTCTCTGGATTTCTAAACGCCAAGATTGCATCATAAGTAAGAATCACATTGAAGATCATTCCGATAAAGAAGAAATATCGATGGCTATTCTGAACAATCAACGGCGCCTTGGTCTCGCCACTATAAGACTTATGTGGCTCAGCAACTGCACATGCAGGCGGTGATTGCCAGAATGAACGGTAGTAAGCCTTGCGGTAGTAATAGCAAGTCATACGAAAACCCAATGGGAATATCAGAATAAATAGCGCAGGTGAGATCGCCATACCGAACAAGACGATCTTGCCGAATGGTTGACCAAATAGCGATGAACCTTCAACGCAAGTGGTTGATAAACATGGTGAATAAAAGGGTGAGATCAAAGGTTCAGCAAAGTAATTAGCGCCTTCGAATGCGCGAAATGTTGCATAGATAATGAATGAAACTAAAACGGCAACCGTAATTGTTGGTTGTAGCCACCAACGATCGGTGCGCAATGTTTTTACATCAATCTTGGCGCGACCTGGTGAGAAAACACCGGACATTTAAAAGCCTCCGTAAGAACAGATTCTGGGGCTAAGTTTGCTCTTGCTAAGTATGTAATTTCTAACCGAGATGCGCTTTATTGCGCGTGGAAATCGTCACATATCTAAAGACCTGAGCGGAGGGCGTGGGATTTGAACCCACGAGGCTTTCACCTGCCGGTTTTCAAGACCGGTGCACTCGGCCGCTATGCGAGCCCTCCGTCGCGTAATTTATAGGTATTAGCTACGAGCAGGCAAATTAAGTAGCTCTTCGACAATCTGAGCCACACCATCTTCATTACAAGGTGGCGCTGATGCGGTTGCATATTTAATCGCATCTGGGTGTCCATCGCTCATTGCATAAGAGCGACCGGCAAATTCAAGCATCGAGAAATCATTTGGATTATCACCAAATGCCACTACATCTTCGCGATTAATCTGTAAGCGTTCACAGATAATCGAAAGTGTGTCGCCTTTGGAAACACCATGCGCACTGATCTCTAATAGTGATTCCCAAGGATTGGAATGTGTTACGGTGACAATGTCACCGACTTC